>JBFFSW010000379.1:0-1928 GCA_041572195.1 Thiohalomonadaceae bacterium
GGTGGCCATTCTGGAGAACTACCAGAACGCCGACGGCTCGGTCACCGTGCCCGAGGCCCTGCGCGGCTACATGGGTGGTCTGGAGGCGATCCGCGCCTGATCTTCAGTCGGCAGGCGTGGGTCGAAGCCCACGCCTACCGATTAGTCCACCGCCACGGTCCTGCCCGCGGCCCATCCCCTGAGCCCCTGTATCTCCTCGGCCATGACCACCGAGAGAGGGCGGGTGCGCTGCAGCTCACTCAGCAGCAGCTCGGTGTTCACCTCAGCACTGTCGGCGTGTGCGCTGTAGATGGCGGAGACCACCGCCTGTTCCAGCTCGGCGCCAGAGAAGCCCTCGGCGGCCTCGGCCAGACTCAGCAGCTCGATGCCGGCGTGCTCGATGTCGCGCTTTTGCAGGTGGATGCGCAGGATCTCGGCGCGGGTCTCGGCCCGCGGCAGGTCGACGAAGAAGATCTCATCCATGCGGCCCTTGCGGATCAGCTCCGGGGGGAGGGCGGAGATGTCGTTGGCGGTGGCGACGATGAATACCGGCGCGTCCTTCTCCGCCATCCAGGTGAGCAGGCTGCCGAGCAGGCGACGGGAGGTGCCGCTGTCGTTGTCGCCGGTGGCCAGCCCCTTCTCGATTTCGTCGATCCAGAGCACGCAGGGGGCCATCGCCTCGGCGCTCTGCAGCGCCCGGCGCACGTTCTTCTCGCTCTCACCAAAGAACTTGTCGTAAAGGCGGGCAAAGTCCAGGCGCAGCAACGGGACTCCCCAGCCGCCGGCCACGGCCTTGGCCGCCAGGCTCTTGCCGCCGCCCTGCACCCCCAGCAGCATCACCCCCTTGGGGGCATCCACCCCCTTTAGCTCGCCGATGAAGGGGGCCTTGCGGGTCTCCACCCAGCGTTTGAGTGCCTCGAAGCCTCCGACCTCGTTGAAGCGGGCGGTCTCATATTCGAAGCTGAGCAGGCCGTCGCCACCCAGTAATTCGTACTTGGCCTTCATCGCCCCGGGGATGTCGCTGTGGCTGATGGCGCCGTCGTCGTAGATGGCGTTGCGTATGAGGCGCTTGGCATCGCTCTGGGTCAGTCCCTGGAGTGAGCGGCAGAGCAGGGAGAAGGCCTCCCGGTCGGTGCGGATCTTGCTGTTGCCGTTACGTTTGGACCACTTGCTCGCCTCTTCCTGAATGAGGGCGCGCAGGGTTGCCTCGTCGGGCAGGGAGAGTTCGAAGGTGGCGGCGAAGGGCTGCAGTTCACTCGGCAGTTCGACGTCGTGGCTGAGCAGGACGACGTTGAGGGGGCGGCTCTCGTGGGCCAGGGCGATCTCTTTGATATGGCGGATCGCCAGATTCTCCTGCAGGTAGGGGTGAAAGTCGCACAGTACGACCACGGCGTTATCGTCCAGCCCGGCCAGCTGGGTTAGCATCTCCCCGGGGCCCTTTTCTGTTTCTTTATTCTGTGGCGTCGCCCCCATTTCGGTACCGATCCGGCTCCATTGCACGCTTGGCTCAAAGCCCATGTCGTCGCGCTTGAGACCCTCGGTGAGGCTCCAGGTATAAAGCGGGCGGCGCAGGCGCAGGGCGACGTCGCGCAGCAGGGTCAGTACGCGGGTCTCTTCGTGGCTTTGGATGGTGAGCAGGGGAAAGTGCGAGCTGAGGGCGATTTCGAGGTCGTGCCGGTCATTCATCGGTTGGAGCATCCTTGTCCTGTTATTGGCTCAACCATACCCGAAGCCCTGCGAGGAGGGCTAGATCGACATGAACGGGAGATACATACATAAGCACTACCTAATATTGGGTAGAGACCTCAAGATTTTAGATTTGCTAAACTACTCCGCCTTTTCTGCCCTCCGGGGCCTGACGACGAGTGAGATCGATGGAATTTCTTCCGATTTTCATGAACATGCGTGGCCGCAAGGCACTGCTGGTGGGCGCCGGTGAGGTGGCCGCA
>JBFFSW010000380.1:0-1921 GCA_041572195.1 Thiohalomonadaceae bacterium
AATTTCGCCAACCATCCATTCTCGACGGTGCTTCCCTGTACGTCGCCCTGATGTGGCTGTCCGCGCATGGCAATCCTTTCCACGCTACTCTCCCATCCATATGTGTAGCCCATTGTACGGTTAATGGGCCATATGTGAAGCACCGGCGTTCTCAGTCGGCGATGAATACCGGCCCGTGTGGCCCTTCAAGCTGATTGAGCGGGTGGCCGTAGAGTCCCCCCAGACGCTCGGCCTGCAGCATTTGCGTGGCGCTGCCGGACTCATAGCGACCGTCGCCGTAGAGCAGCAGGGCCCGGTCGCAGAAGCGTGCCGCCAGGCTCGGGTCGTGCAGCACCACGAGGATGCCGTAGCCGCTATCGGCCAGCACGCGCAGCCGTTTGAGGGTGGCGATCTGGTGGCCCAGGTCGAGGTGGTTGGTGGGTTCGTCCAGCAGCATCAATGGCGGGTCCTGCAGCAGCAGGGTGGCCAGCGCCAGGCGCTGGCGCTCACCGCCGGAGAGAGTGGCGATGGGGTGTGAGGCGAGGGGGCCGAGCTGCATCTCCTGGAGCAGTGCCTCGGCGCGTGCCAGTTGCTCGGCGCTCTCACGCTGCCAGGGGCCAACATGAGGGTGTAGGCCGGCCAGCAGCGCCTCGTGCAGTGTCGCCGGGAAGGGGTCATGCTGCTCCTGCAGCAACAGGCCCAGATGCTGGGCAACCTGGCGGCGGGGCAGTGTGGCGATGGGGGTGTCATCCAGTAGTACCTCCCCGGCCTGGGCCTGCTCCAGGCCGGCCAGAACCGCCAGCAGGCTGCTTTTGCCGCTGCCATTGGCGCCGAGCACGGCACACAGGCTTCCCCCCTCCAGGGTGAAGTCGAGGCCCTTGATAAGCGGCCTTCCCCCCTGGGTGACCCCCAGCTGGCTTGCCCGTAGGAGACTCACCGGCCCACCTCACGGCGTAGCAGGTAGAGGAACAGCGGCACACCAATCAGCGCGGTGAGCACGCCCACCGGTAGCTGCTGGGGGGAGATGAGGGTGCGTGCCAGGGTGTCGGCCGCCAGCAGCAGCAGGCCACCACCGAGGGCCGCGGCGGGTAGCAGCAGACGATGGTCCGAGCCCAGCCACAGGCGCAGCAGGTGTGGCACCACCAGGCCGACGAAGCCGATGCTGCCGCCGATGCTGACCGCACCGGCGGTCAGTAGTGAGGCAATGAAGAAGATGGCATATCGAAGTGGGCGCACACTTACGCCAAGAGCGGCGGCCTGCAATTCACCACGGGCCAGCAGGTTGAGTGAGCGGGCCATTGGCAGGCAGAGCAGTAGGGCCACGCCCAGCAGTGCCAGCGCCGGCCAGGCCAGGCGCACGCCGCTGAGATCGCCCATCAGCCAGAAGAGCATGCCGTGCAGTCGTTCGCTGGGGGCGATGGCCAGCAGCAGGCCTACCAGGGCCCCCCAGCCGGCGGCGGTGACCACCCCGGTCAGCAGCAGGCGGGTCGCCTGGCCCGGTGCGGCGCGCGGCTCCGGGTCGCGCGCCAGGCCGAACACCAGCAGGGTGGAGGCGAGGGCGCCAAGCAGGGCGCCGCCGTTGACCAGCAGCCCGGAGAGACCCAGCAGCAGGCAGAGCAGGGCGCCTACCGCGGCGCCGCCGGAGATGCCGAGCACATAGGGGTCGGCCAGCGGGTTGCCCAGTTGTACCTGCATCAGTGCCCCGGCGATGGCCAGCAGTCCGCCGACGCCGAAGGCGGCTAGTGCGCGCGGCAGGCGCAGCTCCAGCAGCAGGGTGTTGTGCAGCGGCTCGCCCTCGCCCATCAACGCCCGCCACGCCTCGCCGCTTTCCAGTGCCACGCTGCCGCTCAGTAGCGAGAGCGAGAGCATCGCCAGCGAGGCGAGGCTTAGCAGCAGTAGCGGCAGGGGGCGCAAGGGGGCCTCAGCGCAGCGAGATGAGCGG
>JBFFSW010000381.1:0-1902 GCA_041572195.1 Thiohalomonadaceae bacterium
CTGCTCCGGCACCACCTCAACAGTCTGCGGGTTGTTCATGTGCTCGTAGGCCAGCTCGGTGACCCGGTAGGAGAGGGTGGCGGAGAAGAGCAGGCTGAGGCGCTCGCCCGGCGGTGGCATGTGCCGGAACAGATAGCGCACGTCCTTGATGAAGCCCAGATCGAACATGCGGTCCGCCTCGTCCAGCACCGCCACCTGGCAGCGGCGCAGGTCGAAGACCCGTTGCTTGAAGAAGTCGATGGTGCGCCCCGGGGTGCCGATGAGCACATCCACCCCGGCCTCCAGGGTTCGACGCTGTTTCTCGTAATCGGTGCCGCCATAGGCCAGCCCCAGCTTGAGGCCGGTGTGGCGGCCCAGCTGTTCGGCATCGCGGTGGATCTGGATGGCCAGCTCGCGGGTGGGGGCCAGCACCAGGGCGCGCACCTGGGTGGGGCGGCGCCCCTCGGCGGCGGGCTGGCGCAGCAGTCGGCTGAACAGGGCCAGCAGGAAGGCGGCGGTCTTGCCGGTGCCGGTCTGGGCCTGTCCGGCCACGTCGCCTCCGGCCAGGGCGATGGGTAGCGTGCCCGCCTGGATCGGCGTGCAGTGGCTGAAGCCCGCATCGGCGATGCCCCGCAGCAGCTCCGGGGGCAGGTCGAAGTCGTCGAATCGGCTCTCGCTCAGGTGTGCCTTGCTCATAGTGGACCGAGGATAGCAGATTCAGCACCGCTTCAGACGGGCGGTGGAGAATGCTGGAAAGCCGGGTCTGGAGGAAGTAGACTCTATGGCCTGAGTTATAATCACCTGATACTAGGGTTAATGGAGACAGGACATTGAGCGAACATATCTTTAACGCCACCGACGCTGACTTCGATGACGTCGTGCTTAAGGCTGAAGGCCCCGTGCTGGTCGACTACTGGGCCGAGTGGTGCGGTCCCTGCAAGATGATCGCCCCGATCCTCGACAGCATCGCCGAGGAGTACGCCGGCAAGGTGAAGGTCGTCAAGCTGAACATCGACGAGAACCCCGGCACCCCGCCCAAGTTCGGTATTCGTGGCATTCCCACCCTGATGCTGTTCAAGGGCGGCCAGGTCGAGGCCACCAAGGTGGGCGCGGTTTCCCAGTCGCAGCTGACCGCCTTTATCGACAGCAACCTCTAAGGGGCTGATACTGGGCGTCCGGCCATGGGCTGGACGTCCACCCCTTCGGGTGATATATTTTTCTCAATCCTATAACTAGATACCCAGCGCGCCAGGCCCAATTCGGCCGCCATCCCCGCGCACCATCCAATCCACTCCGCGGCCTCCGCTGCAAATCCTTTAGAAACATCTGACGGCACTCACCATGAATCTCACGGAATTGAAGCGCAAACCCGCGCATGAACTGATCGAACTGGCCGAGTCCATGGGCCTGGAGGGCATCTCCCGCTCTCGCAAGGAGGCGGTGATCTTCGCCATCCTCAAGGCCCACGCCAAGAGCGGCGAGGACATCTACGGCGACGGCGTGCTGGAGATCCTGCAGGATGGCTTCGGCTTCCTGCGCTCGGCCGACTCCTCCTACCTGGCCGGGCCGGACGACATCTACGTCTCCCCCAGCCAGATTCGTCGCTTCAACCTGCGCACCGGTGACACCGTCTCGGGCAAGATTCGCCCCCCCAAGGAGGGTGAGCGCTACTTCGCCCTGCTCAAGGTGGACGAGATCAACTACGAGCCGCCGGAGAACGCCAAGCGCAAGGTGCCGTTCGAGAACCTGACCCCGCTGCACCCCAACCAGCGCATGATGCTAGAGCTGGGCAATGGCTCCACCGAGGACATCACCGCCCGCGTTATCGATCTCACCGCCCCCATCGGTAAAGGCCAGCGCGGCCTCATCGTCGCCCCGCCGAAGACCGGTAAGACCATGATGTTGCTGAACATCGCACACTCC
>JBFFSW010000382.1:0-1896 GCA_041572195.1 Thiohalomonadaceae bacterium
CCAGCGGCTTCAAGCAGGCCCCGGCGATCAGCGTGCAGACCATCGACGGGCGCAGCGTCGACATCGCCTCGTTCCAGGGCAAGCCGCTGATCGTCAACTTCTGGTCCACCGACTGCCCCGGCTGCATCGAAGAGATGCCCCACCTGGTCGAGCTCTACCACGAGCTCAAGCCCCAGGGGCTGGAGATCCTCGGCATCGCCATGCCCCACGACACCCTGGACCGGGTCCAGACCATGGTCCGTGAGAAGGGGCTGCCCTACCTCATCAGCTTTGATGCCAGCGGCGCCGCCACCCAGGCCTTCGGCGACGTCAAGCTCACCCCCACCACCATCCTCATCGACCCCCAGGGGCGCATCGTCAAGCAGACCATCGGCAAGCCGAACATGGACTCCCTGCGCCGCCGCATCCAGGGGATGCTGCGAAATAAGGCGGGCTGAACCATGGCGATACTCTGGCTCAAGGCCTTCCACATCATCTTCGTGGTCTCCTGGTTCGCCGGGCTCTTCTACCTGCCGCGCATCTTCGTCAACCTGGCGATGGCCAAAGAGGTGGTGGAGAAGGAACGCCTCAACCTCATGGCCCACAAGCTCTACCGCTTCATGACCCCGCTGGCGGTGCTGGCCCTGGCCCTCGGCCTGTGGATCTGGCTCGGCTACGGCATCAGCGGCGGCTGGATGCACGCCAAGCTCGCCCTGGTCGCCCTGCTCATCGGCTACCACCTCTACTGCGGCAAGCTGGTCAAGGTCTTCGCCGCCGACCAGAACACCCGCTCGCACACCTTCTACCGATTCTTTAATGAGGCGCCGGTGTTGATCCTGATGGCGGTGACGGTGTTGGTGGTGGTTAAACCGTTTTAATTCACACCAATCCCCAAACACCGACAACAAAGGCCGAGCACTGCTCGGCCTTTATTTTTTCTACTTGACAGCTCCCCAAAAACACACATAATGCGAATCATTATCATTCGCATGACCAAGGAGCCATCCGATGAAGACCCTCCCCCTGCTCGCTATCTCCCTCTCTCTCGCCGCGGGCAACGCCCTGGCCTCCTCCGCGGCACCGGTGGCCGACGACTGGCGCAAGGGCGCGTCCGACGATGAGAAGCTGGCCCACCTCACCGAGGTGATGCGCGGCGCCTCCAACCTGATGATCGAGATGGGTGAGCGTTACAAGAACCTCTATTGGGCGGCCAAACAGGGCAAGTGGGCATTCGCCGAGTATCAGCGCGAGGAGATGCAGGACCTGGTGGAGACCCTCACCATCACCCGTCCGGGGCGCGCGGCCACCGCCCAGGTGTTCCTCGACGAGGGCTTCCGGGCGCTGGACGAGGCGCTGCCGAGCAAGGACTGGGGCCGCTTTAACGCCGCCTTCGAGGCGATGCGCGGCCAGTGCATGACCTGTCACCAGGCCAACGACCACGCCTTCATCGAGCTGCCCGCGGTGCCGCCGATGGGGACCAGCCCCATCCTCGATCACTAAGTTATAATCACGCCTCTCCCACCATTTGGATGGAACGGCATGGACCTTCGCGAAGAGCTGGTGCGCCACTACCGCTGGCTGCGCCAGTACGGCTACAACGACTCCCATAGCGGCAACGCCTCGCTGCGCACCGACGATGACATCTGGGTCACCCCCAGCGGCTGTTGCGCCGACCTGCTGAGTGCCGACGAGCTGCTGCGCTGCCCGCTGGGGGAGGCGCCCGCCGCCGGGGCCTCGCTGGACGCGCCGCTGCACCAGGCGGTCTACGCCGCACGCCCCGACGCCCGCGCCATCTTCCACAGCCACGGCCCCTACTCGGTGGCCATGACCATGGACGGCGCCGACTTCCACCCGGCCGACTTCGAGGGGCAGTACTACTTCGACAAAATCCCGGTGATCGACATCCCCTACGACAAG
>JBFFSW010000383.1:0-1892 GCA_041572195.1 Thiohalomonadaceae bacterium
AGCGCGTGCCGGAAAAACACTTCAACCGTTCCGCGATGCTGGACGTGATGCCATGAGTGATACCCTGACGATTGCCCTCTCCAAGGGGCGCATCTTTAAAGAGACCCTGCCGCTGCTGGCCCACGCCGGCATCGAGCCGCTAGACGACCCCTCCACCAGCCGCAAGCTGATCCTCGATACCAATCGGCCGGAGGTGAAGCTGGTGATCGTGCGTGCCTCCGATGTGCCGACCTATGTCGAGTACGGTGCTGCTGATCTGGGCGTGGCCGGCAAGGATGTCCTGATGGAGCACGGCGGCGAAGGACTCTACGAGCCGCTGGACCTGGAGATCGCCAAGTGCAAGCTGATGACCGCTGGACCAGTGGGTATGGGTGAACCGCAGGGTCGACTCAAGGTCGCCACCAAGTTCGTCAACTCTACCCGCCGCTACTACGCTGAGCAGGGCAAGCAGGTTGAGATCATCAAGCTCTACGGCTCCATGGAGCTGGCCCCGCTGGTGGGGCTGGCCGACCTTATCGTCGACCTGGTCGATACCGGCAACACCCTCAAGGCCAATGGCCTGGAGCCGATGGAACATATTGCCGATATCTCCTCGCGCCTGGTGGTCAACCGCTCTTCGCTGAAGATGAAGCATGCCACTGTGCAGGGCTTTATCGATCACATCGCCGAGGCCGTGGCCCAGCGCCGCGGCTGAAGCCGCTTCGTCATCCCATCGTTCCACCCGCACACGGTACACCGCCATGAGCATTAAACGACTCGACAGCAGCAGCGCCGATTTTCAGAGCCAACTGGATACTCTCCTTGCCTGGGAAGGGGTCTCCAACGAGCAGGTGAATGACACCGTGCGTGAGGTGTTGCGCGAGGTGAAACGTCGCGGCGATGCCGCGCTGGTGGAGTACACCAACCGCTTCGATCGCATGAGCGCCAGCAGCATGGCTGAGCTGGAAATCCCCCATGAACGCTTGCAGGCGGCGCTGGAGAAGATCCCCGCGGCCGAGCGCGAGGGGTTGGAGCTGGCCGCCGAGCGTGTGCGTGCCTACCACGAGCACCAGAAGATGGACTCCTGGTCCTATCGTGAGACCGATGGCACCCTGCTGGGTCAGCAGGTCACCCCGCTGGACCGCGCCGGGCTCTATGTGCCTGGCGGCAAGGCTGCCTATCCCTCCTCGGTACTGATGAACGCCATCCCCGCCAAGGTGGCCGGCGTCGATGAGTTGATCATGGTGGTGCCCACCCCTGATGGCGAGTTGAACGAGCTGGTGCTGGCCGCCGCGGCTATCGCCGGTGTCGATCGTGCCTTCGCCCTGGGCGGTGCCCAGGCCGTCGCCGCCCTGGCCTATGGCACCGAGACGGTACCGCAGGTGGACAAGATCGTCGGTCCCGGGAACATCTACGTGGCCACCGCCAAGGGCATGGTCTTCGGCACCGTCGGCATCGATATGATTGCCGGTCCCTCGGAGATCCTGGTGGTGTGTGATGGTCAGACCGACCCGGACTGGATCGCCATGGACCTCTTCTCCCAGGCCGAGCATGATGAGGACGCCCAGTCCATCCTGCTCTGCCCCGACCAGGCCTTCCTTGATGCGGTGTCCGAGAGCATCGACAAACTGCTGCCGACCATGGAGCGCCAGGAGATCATCGCCAAGTCACTCGATGACCGTGGCGCCCTGATCAAGGTGGCCGACCTGGACGAGGCGGTGCGCATCACCAACCACATTGCCCCCGAGCACTTGGAACTCTCGGTGGAGGACCCGGAGGCGATGGCCCAGCAGATCAAGCACGCCGGCGCCATCTTTATGGGCCGCTACACCGCCGAGTCGCTGGGCGACTACTGTGCCGGCCCCAACCACGTGCTGCCCACCTCGCGTACCGCGCGCTTCTCCTCGCCGCTG
>JBFFSW010000384.1:0-1880 GCA_041572195.1 Thiohalomonadaceae bacterium
CGGGGCAGGGGGTGCCGATGCGCGTGCACGGGGCGATGGTCTCCGACGACGAGGTGCACCGGGTGGTCGAGGACCTCAAGTCCCGCGGCGCCCCGGAGTACGAGCAGGCCATCATCAACGGCATCGAGGAGAGTGGCGGGCCGCTGTTCCCCGGCGACAGCGGCGCGGTGGGTGGTAGCGACTCCGACGAGGACGACCCGCTTTACGACGAGGCGGTGCAGATCGTCACCGAGACCCGTCGCGCCTCGGTCTCCGGCGTGCAGCGCCGCCTCAAGATCGGCTACAACCGCGCCGCCCGCCTGGTCGAGGCGATGGAGATGGCCGGGGTGGTTGGACCGCTGCAGGCCAACGGCAGCCGCGAGGTGATCGCGCCGCCGCCGCCCAAGGATTGAATCTTCCCCAGCGCCGCCGGTCACAGCCTGTAGTCCCATTTGAAAGGTTATTGAATATGCTTCTCCGCGTTTTTCTGCTCTTCGTCATCGCCCTCCCGGCCCACGCAGGGGAAGGGGCCGAGCGCCTGCAAGGCTTCCTCGATGAGCTCAAGACCCTGCGCGCCGATTTCGTGCAGACCCAGCTCGACCCCAAGGAGGAGGTGGTCGAGGAGGGGGAGGGGGTGCTCTACCTCAACCGCCCAGGCCGCTTCCGCCTGGAGTACAGCTCACCGTATGAGCAGCTCTACGTGGCCGACGGCGAGCGCATGTGGATGTACGAGATCGACCTGGATCAGGTGAGCGTGCGCGAGCAGGGCAACGCCCTGGGCGACACCCCGGCGCTGCTGCTCTCCACCACCGCGCCGCTGGCCGAGAATTTCACCATCGAGGAGTTGGGCGAGCACGGTGGCCTCAGCTGGCTGGAGCTGCGTCCCAACAGCAAGGACACCAGCTTCAGCTTCATGCTCACCGCCATGGAGGGGGAGATCCTGCGCGCCATGGAGATGGTGGACGGCTTCGGCAACACCACCCGGCTCTACTTCGTCTCCATGGAGCGCAATCCGGCGATCGACGAGGCCAAGTTCCAGTTCACCCCGCCGCCCGGCGTCGATGTGATCGGCGAGGTTGAGGGCAACGAGTGAGCGACCTGTTCGCCGCCCAGGGCGAGGCGCCGCGGCCCCTGGCCGACCGCATGCGCCCCACCTCACCACAGGGGTTCTTCGGCCAGCAACACCTGTTGGGCGAGGGCAAGCCGCTGCGCCTGGCCATCGAGTCGGGCAATCTGCACTCGATGATCTTCTGGGGGCCGCCCGGCACCGGCAAGACCACCCTGGCGCGGATGATCGCCAACACCGCCGATGCCCAGTTCCTCACCCTCTCCGCGGTGCTCTCCGGGGTCAAGGAGATCCGCGCCGCCGTCGAGCAGGCCAAGCAGGCGCAGTCCATGGGCCGCGCCAGCGTGCTCTTCGTCGACGAGGTGCACCGCTTCAACAAGTCGCAGCAGGACGCCTTTCTGCCGCACATCGAGGACGGCACCTTCACCTTCATCGGCGCCACCACCGAGAACCCCAGCTTCGAGCTGAACAACGCGCTGCTCTCCCGCGCCCGCGTTTATGTATTAAAAAGCCTCACCCTCGATGACATCGACGCGGTGCTGCTGCGTGCCCTGAACGACGCCGAGCACGGCCTGGGTGGGCGCCATATCGAGCTGAGCGATGAGTTGCGTCACAGGATCGCCGAGGCCGCCGATGGTGATGCGAGACGTTCGTTAAATCTTCTGGAGATCGCCGCCGACCTGGCCGAGCGCGAGGGCGACAAAGAGGTCATCCGTGAGGAGACCCTGGCCGAGGTGCTGGCCGGGGGCGTGCGCCGCTTCGACAAGGGCGGCGAGGCCTTTTACGACCAGATCTCCGCGCTGCACAAATCGGTGCGCGGCTCCAAGCCCGACGC
>JBFFSW010000385.1:0-1878 GCA_041572195.1 Thiohalomonadaceae bacterium
CCCCCAACAAACCACGCCGCAGGGTCTCAGTGACCGCCGCGGCGTCGTTGGCGCTGCTTCGGGGCATGGGCTGCGCTTAGCCCTTGTCCTCGAAGTTGCCGAAGCTCATCAGTCGCTCGTAGCGCTGGTCCAGGAGCTTGTCCATGGGCACCTCGTCGAGGCTCTCCAGGGTCTCCACCAGCGCCTCCTTGAGGCTGGCGGCCATCGCCGCCGGGGCACGGTGGGCGCCACCCAGGGGCTCATTGATGATGCGATCGATGAGCCCCAGCTCCTTGAGTCGGTCGGAGGTGACGCCCAGGGCCTCGGCCGCCTCGGAGGCCTTCTCGGCGCTCTTCCAGAGGATGGAGGCGCAGCCCTCGGGGGAGATCACCGAGTAGGTGCTGTACTGCAGCATGTTGACCCGGTCGCCGACGCCGATGGCCAGGGCGCCGCCGGAGCCCCCCTCGCCGATGACGGTGCAGATGATGGGGGTCCTGAGGCGGGCCATGACGAAGAGGTTGCGGGCGATGGCCTCGGACTGACCGCGCTCCTCGGCGCCGACGCCGGGGTAGGCGCCGGGGGTGTCGATGAAGGTGATCACCGGCAGCTTGAAGCGTTCGGCCATCTCCATCAGGCGCAGCGCCTTGCGGTAACCCTCGGGGCGCGGCATGCCGAAGTTGCGGCGCACCTTCTCGGTGGTGTCGCGCCCCTTCTGCTGGCCGATCACCATCACCGGGCGGTCATCGATGCGGGCCAGACCACCGACGATGGCGGCGTCATCGGCGAAGGCACGGTCGCCGTGCAGCTCCTCGAAGTCGGTGAAGATCTCCTTGATGTAATCAAGGGTGTAGGGGCGCTGCGGGTGGCGCGCCAGCTGCGAGACCTGCCAGGCGTTGAGGTTGGAGAAGATGGACTCGGTGAGCGACTGGCTCTTCGACTGGAGACGGGCGATCTCCTCGCCGATGTTCAGCTCGGCATCGTCGCCGACATAGCGCAGTTCTTCGATCTTCGCCTCAAGTTCGGCGATGGGCTGCTCAAAATCTAGGAAATTCAGGTTCATATAGGGACAACACCTGTAATCGCAAGGCCATTATTATGGGCCGGATTATAACGGAAGGGGCCGCCCTCAGCCATAGTCCACCCACGCCCCCTGCTCGCCCAGGCGCAGACGCAGGCGATGCAGCAACTCGTCGGTGGGGCGCACCCGCCAGTC
The DNA here is from genome assembly GCA_041572195.1 of Thiohalomonadaceae bacterium. Taxonomy (GTDB): domain Bacteria; phylum Pseudomonadota; class Gammaproteobacteria; order Thiohalomonadales; family Thiohalomonadaceae; genus JBFFSW01. Next base: position 1,193 of record JBFFSW010000385.1, read on the forward strand.
ACGCCCGGCGGCAATCTCGCAGGTAGCGCGGCTGTTGGCGTAGTCGATGAGCAGTGGCGTACCCCCCTCGCGGAAGGGCTCCAGCTCCGAGGCCAGCCACTCATCATCGACACCCGGATCCAGCTTCACTCGCAGGCCATGGGCGTTGCGCACCCGCGCGGTCTCCATGTCGAACACCTCGTTAACCCGCATCGCCAGGCCGCCGGAGTAGTCGTCGTGGCGCACCTCGCCCTTGAGCACCACCACCTTGTCCAGGGCCAGCAGGTCGAGATACTGCTCGTAGGTATCGCCGAAGAGGGTGGTCTCGATGCGTCCGCTGCGATCATCGACGGTGACGAAGGCCATCTTCTTGCCGCTCTTGGTGGGACGGGTACGCAGGGCGATGACCAGCCCGGCCACGGTCACCTGGCCGCGGTTGTCGCTAAGGTCGGCGATGCGGCGGCTGACGAAGCGCTTGAGCTCCGGCAGGTACTGGTTGATGGGGTGACCGGTGAGGTAGAGACCGAGGGTCTCCTTCTCGCCCTGCAGGCGCTGGTCCTCGGGCCACTCGTTCTGCACGTCGTAGCTGACCGCGCTCTCCTCCAGGGCGCCGCCATCATCAAAACCGAAGAGGTCGCCGATCCCGGCATCCTGGGACTTGGCCTCCTGTTCGGCCAGGGCCAGGGCCCGCGGCAGGGCGGCCATCA
>JBFFSW010000386.1:0-1876 GCA_041572195.1 Thiohalomonadaceae bacterium
AGCCCCTCGAAGAAGTTGCCCATGGGCTCGAAGGGGATGCCGGAGAGTTCGGTGAGCTGGGCGGCGACCTTGTCGCCGAAGTCGGCCGGGGTGTTGATGCCGGTGCCCACGGCGGTGCCGCCCAGGGTCACCGGCATGGCGTCCATCAGGTGGGTGCGGCCGGTCTTGACCGTGCCCTTCAGCTCCTCGGCGCGGCGCTCCAGGGCCGCCAGCAGGTGCTCCAGGGCGGGCAGCAGACCCTCGTCCAGGGCCAGGGCGGCGGCCACGTGGATGGCGCTGGGGAAGACATCGTTGGAGCTCTGCCCCATGTTGACGTGGTCGTTGGGGTGCACCGGCGCGCCCAGGGCCGTGGTGGCGAGGCGGGCGATCACCTCGTTGGTGTTCATGTTGGAGGAGGTGCCGGAGCCGGTCTGGAAGATGTCCACCGGGAAGTGGCCGTCGTGGCGGCCATCGGCCACCTCCAGGGCGGCGCCGACGATGGCCTCGGCGATGTCGCCCTGCATCAGCCCCAGCTCGACGTTGGCGCGGGCGCAGGCGGCCTTGATCAGCCCCAGGGCCTGGATCTGGCGGCGTGGCAGTCCGATGCCGGAGATGGGGAAGTTCTCCACCGCGCGCTGGGTCTGCGCGGCGTAGAGGGCGTCGGCGGGCACCTGCAGCTCGCCCATGCTGTCACGTTCGGTTCTAAAGGCCTGGTCGCTCATCGGTTCGGTCCCGGTTGTGTCTCGAATGGGGGGATTATACCGGCCCACGGCCTGCGCGGCGCGCGATGATGCCGTACAATCACCCCTTTTCAGCCCGAACAACCGAAGCGAACCCTCATGGCCGACACCACCAGCGCGAATAACAGCCGAATCCCACCCGGTGAGTGGGACTACGACGTGGCGGTGATCGGCGCTGGTCCCGGTGGCGAGGATTGCGCCCGCGAGCTGGCCGGGCACGGCCTCAGCGTGGCCCTGATCGACGCCGCGCCGCTGCCCGGCGGTGAGTGTCTGTGGCGCGGCTGCATCCCCTCCAAGAGCTGGCGCGCCGCCGCCGACCGCATCCGCGACCGCGCCGGTGACGCCGCCATGGGGGTGCGCGGCACCGACGGCGACATCACCCTCGATTGGCCCACCCTGGAGGCGCGCCGCCGCGCCATCCTCGAAGAGCGCGGCCAGCTGGCCCAGCGCACCGACAAGGGGCTGAAGATCAAGGCGATCCAGGGCTACGCCACCTTTGTCGACGAACACACCCTGGCTATTGATAGCAGTGGAAACTCCGATGATCCCCATCGCCGGGCCGAGCACGGCGGCGGCGCGGGTGAATCCATCACCTTCGGCTGCGCGGTGATCGCCACTGGCGCGCCGCCCTTCATCCCCGACATCCCCGGTGCCGGGATGGCCCTCACCTCCGATACGGTGTGGAGTCTCAGCGCCCCGCCGAAGCGCATCGGTGTCATCGGCGGCGGCGCCATCGGTATGGAGATGGCGCAGATCTTCCACGACTTCGGCGCCGAGGTGCTGCTGCTGCAGCGCGGTGATCGGGTGCTGGTCGAGGTGGAGAAGGAGATCGCCAAGAACCTCACTGCCGCCCTGCTCGATGAGCCGCGCCTGAGCATCAAGACCGATGTCGAGACCACCGCCATCGAGGGCGAGCCCGGTGCCATGGTGATCCACTATGAGGATGCAGAGGGCGCTCAGCGCTTCGACTGCGAGCATGTGCTGATCGCCACCGGTAAGCGTCCGCTGCTGGGGCTGCTCAATCTGGAGGCCGCCGGGGTGGCGGTGGAGGACGGCGTGATCCGTGCCGACGCCCAGTGCCGCACCAGCGCCGAACATATCTACGCCATCGGTGCCGCGCACCCCCATGGCGGCGTCACCGGCGCGGTCGCGGATGC
>JBFFSW010000387.1:0-1862 GCA_041572195.1 Thiohalomonadaceae bacterium
AAATTGAAGAATACGCCCGCCTGGCGGCGCGGATAGACAGCCTTGAAGAAGTATCGGGCATTGAGGTCAACATCTCCTGCCCCAACGTCAAGGCCGGCGGCGCCGCCTTCGGCAACGACCCGGTGGTCTCCGCCCAGGTGGTGGAGACGGTGCGCAAGGCCACCAGCAAGCCGCTGATCACCAAGCTCTCGCCCAACCAGACCGACATCGCCGCCAACGCCAGGGCCTGCATCGAGGCCGGCACCGACGGCTTCGCGGTGATCAACACCCTGATGGGCATGGCCATCGACATCGAGGAGCGCAGCACCATCCTCGGCAACAACCAGGGCGGTCTCTCGGGCCCGGCGATCAAGCCGGTGGCCCTGCTCAAGACCCACCAGGTCTACCAGGTGTGCAAGGAGCACGGCATCCCCATCATCGGCCAGGGCGGGGTCAACTCGGCGGAGGACGCCATCGAGTTCCTGATCGCCGGGGCCAGCGCCGTGGGCGTGGGCACCGCGCTGTTCTACGACCCGCTGATCCTGCCCAAGATCAACGCGGGCATCGTCGCCTACCTCAAGCGCCACGGCCTGGCCGAGGTGGGCCAGCTCACCGGCAGCCTGCGCCTCAATCAGCCGCCGGCGCCGCCCACCGGTGGCTGCTGCAATTGATAGGTGGTTTGTAAAATCCCGCCTTTAGTCGTAAATTCCTAATAACAAACACTAAACGGCGCCCCACACCATCATGATCCCGCGCAAGAAGCTCCGCATCGGCGACCTGCTGGTCGAACACAAGATCATCTCCGAACAGCAGCTGATGTCGGCGCTCGGCGAGCAGAAGAGGAGCGGCCGCAAGCTCGGCCGCACCCTCATCGAGCTGGGCTACCTGACCGAGGACCGGCTGCTGGAGTTCCTCTCGCGCCAGCTGCAACTGCCCTTCATCGACCTCAAGCACTACAAGTACAACCCGGAGACGGTGCGCCTCATCCCCGAGACCCTGGCACGCCGCTACCGTGCCATCGCCCTGGACGACTCCCAGGAGGCGCTGCTGGTGGGCATGGCCGACCCCACCGACATCTTCGGCTACGACGAGCTGAGCAAGACCCTGCGCCGCCCCATCCGCCAGGCGGTGGTGCGCGAATCGGAGCTGCTGCGCACCATCGACAGCGTCTATCGCAAGACCGAGGAGATCTCCTCCCTGGCCGAGGAGCTGAACGAGGAGCTGGGCGAGAGCGACTTCGACCTCAACGAGCTGCTGCAGAGTGGCGATATCACCGAGGCACCGGTGGTCAAGCTGCTGCAATCCATCTTCGAGGACGCCATCCAGGTGGGCGCCTCGGACATTCACATCGAGCCGGACGAGACGGTGCTGCGCATCCGCATGCGTATCGATGGCCTGCTGCACGAGCAGGTGATGAAGGAGAAGCGCATCTCCGCCGCCCTGGTCTCGCGCCTGAAGCTGATGTCCGGCCTGGACATCTCGGAGAAGCGCCTGCCGCAGGATGGCCGCTTCAACATCCGCATCAAGAACCGCAGCGTCGACGTGCGTGTCTCCACCATGCCGATCCAGTACGGTGAGTCAGTGGTCATGCGTCTGCTCGATCAGTCCGGCGGCATCCTCGACCTGGAGAAGGTGGGCATGCCCGCCGACATCCTCGAGCGCTTCCGCCGCAACATTCACAAGCCCAACGGCATGGTGCTGGTCACCGGCCCCACCGGCTCCGGTAAGACCACCACCCTCTACGGCGCGCTCACCGAGGTGAACGACCCGGAGAAGAAGATCATCACCGTCGAGGACCCGGTGGAGTACCGCCTGCCACGGGTCAACCAGGTGCAGGTCAACCCCAAGATCGGCCTCACCTTCGCCAACGTGCTGCGCACCGC
>JBFFSW010000388.1:0-1856 GCA_041572195.1 Thiohalomonadaceae bacterium
ATGATGGTGGATGAGCTGGCCCGCTTCAGCAAGATGGAGGCCGGGCAGCTGCGGCAGATGCTCGGTGGCGCGCCGCAGCAGCCCGGCTTCAACGCCCCGCGCCGCCCACGCGGCGAAAAGCGCCAGGGGCCCTCACCGATGCGCAGCGCCATCCAGCTGCTGCTGCACCAGCCCGCGGTAGCCGCCGACGCCGGTGAGATCGACTGGCTGCGTGGCCTGGAGCTACCGGGCAGCGCGCTGTTGCTGGAGCTGCTTGAATTGCTGCGCGAGCGCCCGCATCTGAGTACCGGCGCGCTGCTGGAGCACTGGCGCGGTCGCGACGAGGAGCGCCACCTGGCCGCCCTGGCGGCCCAGGAACTGCTGATCGGCGAGCAGGAGGAGGTGACCCTGGAGGCGGAGTTCCTCGATGCCCTCAAGCAGCTGCGCGCCCAGTACCGCGAGCGCCGCCTGGAGGAGCTGACCGAGCACCTGGCCACTCTCACGCCAGAGCAAAAAGACGAGCTGAAACAGCTATATAGCGAGCTGCATACGGAACGCAAAAAAGATGCCGAATAAGTGGCATCTTACGAATTAGCGACTATAGTCATATCGACTATAATGTTAGGTTTTGACGCGGGCGCGGCCCGGACAACGACGAGTATACGCCGATGATGGAAAAAGAAGAGCAGAAGTCCCAGCTCAAACTGCTTATTGCCAAGGGGAAGGAACAGGGTTATCTGACCTATGCCGAGGTCAACGATCACCTGCCCAACGATCTGGTCGACCCGGAGCAGATCGAAGATGTCATCAGCATGATCAACGACATGGGCATCAACGTCCATGAGACCGCGCCCGACGCCGACACCCTGCTGATCACCGGCGACTCGGTCACCGACGAGGACGCCGCCGAGGAGGCCGCCGCCGCGCTGGCCTCGGTCGACAGCGAGTTCGGCCGCACCACCGACCCGGTGCGTATGTACATGCGCGAGATGGGTGCCGTTGAGCTGCTCACCCGCGAGGGCGAGATCAAGATCGCCAAGCGCATCGAAGAGGGCATGAACCAGATGCTGGTGGCCCTGGCCAGCCACCCGGAGACCATCGCCGAGCTGCTGCGCGAGTTCGAGCAGGTGGAGGCGGGCGAGGCGCGTCTGGCCGACATCATCACCGGCTTCATCGACCCCAACGCCGATGAGGCCGTCCCGGAGTCTCAGGCCAGCAACGGCAACGATGACGACACCAATACCGACAGTGACGGTGACGACGACGACGATGACGACGACGACACCTCCTCCTCCACGGACGAGGCCGATACCGGCCTCGACATCGAGGAGGTGCGCGCACGCATCGCCGCCCTGAGCAAGCTGCACGACAAGGTGATCAAGGCCATCGCCAAGCACGGCCACGACCACGCCACCACCGAGAAGCTGCACGAGCAGCTGACCGCCTCCTTCATGGAGTTCAAGTTCTCGCCCAAGCTGGTCGAGCGCATGGTCAGCAACCTGCGCGACCTGGTCGATACCATCCGCGACAACGAGCGCGCCATCATGGGCATCTGCGTCAACATGGCGAAGATGCCGCGCAAGGACTTCATCAACGACTTCCCGGACAACGAGACCAACCTCAAGTGGCTGGAGAAGCACATCCGCGCCAAGAAGGGCTACTCCTCCACCCTGCGCGCCAACAAGGATGAGGTGGTCAAGCTGCAGGGCCGCCTCGCCGCGCTGGAGAATAGCAGCGGCATGACCATCGCCGAGATCAAGGACATCAACCGCAAGATGTCCATCGGCGAGGCCAAGGCCCGCCGCGCCAAGAAGGAGATGGTGGAGGCCAACCTGCGTCTGGTGATCTCCATCGCCAAGAAGTACACCAACCGCGGC
>JBFFSW010000389.1:0-1848 GCA_041572195.1 Thiohalomonadaceae bacterium
CTCAGGACCGCGCCCACCTGGCGCGCATCATGCGCCGCCTGCGCACCATCGACGATGTCATCCGTATTAATCGTAGTAAGGGTTAAGAGAGGAGTTCCCCATGGCACGAGAAATCATTCATACCGACAAGGCCCCGCAGGCCATCGGCACCTACTCCCAGGCGGTCAAGGTCGGCGGCACCGTCTATCTCTCCGGGCAGATCCCGCTGGTGCCGGAGAGCATGGAGCTCATCGAGGGCGACATGGCGGCGCAGATCCGCCGGGTCTTCGACAACCTTTCCGCCGTCGCCGAGGCGGCGGGCGGCTCGCTGGCCGACGTGGCCAAGCTCAACATCTTCCTCACCGACCTGGGCCACTTCCCGCTGGTCAACGAGGTGATGGCCGAGTACTTCCAGCAGCCCTACCCGGCGCGTGCCGCCATCGGCGTCGCCGCCCTGCCCAAGGGCGCGGCGGTGGAGATGGACGGCGTGCTCGAACTGGGCTGAGCCTCCACGTGGCGGGGCGGGACTCCCTGGCCGAGCGCCCCATCACCGAACTGAAGGGGGTGGGGCCGAAGCAGGCGGAGAAACTCGCCGCGCTGGGGCTCAACACCCTGCAGGACGTGCTCTTCCACCTGCCGCTGCGCTATCAGGATCGCACCCGCGTCAGCCCCATCGGCACCCTGCGCCACGGCGACCAGGTGGTCGTCGAGGGTGAGGTGCAGCTCACCGAGGTGAAGTTCGGCCGCCGCCGCTCGCTGCTCTCGCGCATCAGCGACGGCAGCGGCAGCCTCACCCTGCGCTTCTTCCACTTCAGCAATGCACAGAAAGAGGGCCTGGCGCGTGGCGCGCGCATCCGCTGCTTCGGCGAGGCGCGCCGCGGCGCCGCCACCCTGGAGATGGTGCACCCCGAGTACCGCCTCATCGCCGACGACGCCCCCGGCGCGGTGGAGGAGAGTCTCACCCCCATCTACCCGGCCGGTGACGGCATCCAGCAGCCCACCCTGCGCCGCCTCTCGGATCAGGTGCTGGAGCAGCTTGAGCGCTCCCCCTCGCTGCTGCCCGAGTTGTTGCCGCCGGAGCTGGTCCCGGACCTGCCGCCGCTGCGTGACTCGCTCTTCCTGCTGCACCGCCCGCCGCCGGATGTCTCGCTGGAGGCGCTACGCGAGGGTCAACACCCGGCCCAGCAACGCCTCGTCTTCGAGGAGCTGATGGCCCATCACCTGAGCCTGCGCAAGCTCAGGCTCCAGGCGCAACTGCACGAGGCGCCACCGCTGGCCGGTGACGGTGGCCTGCGCGCGCGCTTTCTCGAACGACTCCCCTTCGAGCTGACCGATGCCCAGCGGCGGGTGGCCGCCGAGTGCGAGGCGGACATGCGCGAGCCGACGCCGATGCAGCGCCTGGTGCAGGGGGATGTGGGTTCGGGCAAGACCGCGGTGGCCGCGCTGGCGGTGTTGCAGGCGGTGGAGGCGGGCTTCCAGGCGGCGGTGATGGCCCCCACCGAGTTGCTGGCCGAGCAGCACCAGCGCAACTTCGCCGCCTGGCTGGAGCCGCTGGGGCTGGAGGTGGTGTGGCTCTCCGGGCGGCTCAAGGGCAAGGCCCGGCGCGAGGCGCTGGAGGCCATTGCCTCCGGCGCGGCGCTGGCGGTGGGCACCCACGCCCTGTTCCAGGACGAGGTGGAGTTCAAACAGCTGGGGCTGGTGATTGTCGATGAGCAGCACCGTTTTGGCGTGCATCAGCGTCTGGCGCTGCGCGAGAAGGGGGCCGCCGGTGGCCGCTATCCGCACCAGCTGATCATGACCGCCACCCCCATCCCCCGGACCCTGGCGATGACCGCCTACGCCGACCTGGATGTCTCGGTGATCGACGAG
>JBFFSW010000390.1:0-1842 GCA_041572195.1 Thiohalomonadaceae bacterium
CGACTCGCTAAAACTCTACCGAACTCGCCGTCAGTGGGCCCCGCCCGTTGGGTTGCTGCCGGTTAAAACAATGATCGGGATAAGCATGTAGAGCCGAGGGCGGAGGGCTTGCGGACGCGGGTTCGATTCCCGCCGCCTCCACCAAACACAAGGGCCACCCACACGGGTGGCCTTTTTTTATTTACACTCAATCCCATGGACACCCTCTACTCCCTAATCCTGGCCCTGGCCGCCGGTCTGTTGATCGGCGTGGAGCGCGGCTGGAAGGCGCGCACGGGTGAGGAGGGTTCGCGCATCGCCGGGATTCGCACCTTCGGCCTGCTGGGGCTGCTCGGTGGGCTGTGGTGGCTGCTGGCGGGCTATCTGGGCGCGCTACTAATGGGCTTCGCCTTCCTGGCCGTGGCGGGACTGCTGATCGTCGCCCACGTGCTGGATGTGCGCGCCGACCGCGATGTGGGTATCACCACCACGGTGGCGGCCCTCATTACCTTCACCCTGGGGGCCTTGGCAGTGAGTGGCGAGCAGGTGGTGACCGCCGCTGGGGCGGTGGTCACCGCCCTGCTGCTCAACCTCAAGCCACAGCTGCACACCTGGTTGCAAAGGCTACAGGCGATCGAGCTGGATGCCGGTCTGAAGCTGCTGCTGATCTCGGTGGTGGTGCTGCCGGTGCTGCCCAATCAAGGCTTCGGGCCATGGGCGGCGCTCAACCCGCGCACCATTTGGTGGATGGTGGTGTTGATCGCCGCCATCGGCTTCGCCGGTTACTTCGCGGTGAAATACACCGGGGCGCGCCGCGGTCTGGCCTATACCGGGCTATTTGGCGGCCTGGTCTCCTCCACCGCCGTCTCCCTCAGCCTCTCGCGTCTGGCGCCGCGCATCGACCAGCCCCGTCTCATCGCCTGCGCGGTGCTGCTGGCCGCCGCCACCATGCTGCCGCGACTGCTGCTGGAGGTGGCGGTGATCGAGGCCTCGCTGCTGCCCGCGCTGTTGCCGCCACTGCTGGGGATGGCCCTGCCCGGTTACCTAATCGCCTGGTGGCTGTGGCGCAACAGCCCGCCGGTGAATGCCGAGCCCCTGACCCTGAGCAACCCGCTGGAGCTGGGCACCGCGCTGCGCTTCGCCCTGCTGCTGGCGGCGGTGATGCTGCTGGCCGAGTGGCTCTCACGCGGCTTCGGCGACCGGGGCCTCTATCTACTGGCCTTCTTCTCCGGCCTGGCCGACGCCGACGCCGTCACCCTCTCCCTCTCGCGCATGGTGGGCGCCGGTCTGGCAGCAGCCACCGCGGTCAACGCCATCGTCATCACCGCCGCGGTCAACACCCTGGTCAAGGGCGTGCTGGTGGCGCTGATCGGCGGGCGCGAGGTGGCCCGTTACCTGTTGCCATCGATGGCCTTAATGGTGGGCTGTGGTGCGGGGCTGTTGCTGTTGGCCTGAGCCTATTTCCCGTTCAGATAACGCCGATCATCGAAGCTGCTCAGCCACTCGGGGCGGAACAGTGCCATCCCCGCCGAGAGCATGCCGCTCATGAAGCCCTCGGCGAAGGCGAGGAAGAAGGTGTAGGGCAGATAGCTGTAGCTAAGCTGCTCGAAGCTGTACGGCCCCAGGGTGCCGAGCAGCAGCATCGCCGCGCCTAGGCTCAAGCCCATCGCCAGGCCGCCGGTAAAGTAGCCGTTGACGATGACGTAGACGAAGAAGTTGTGTGGCAGCCAGCGCACCGCCAGGCGCAGCGAGGCGGCGCTGAAGGCCACCGGCAGCCACACCATCAGCAGGAAGTTGAGCGACAGGCTCCACCAGCCGCCGCCGCCGCTGAGGGTAATGCCGAGTAGCACCGCACCCATGGCG
>JBFFSW010000391.1:0-1828 GCA_041572195.1 Thiohalomonadaceae bacterium
CTTTGTGCCCGCCACTACGGAGGCCAGATCCAAGGTGCTGATGCGACGGTCCTTGAGAATCTCCGGCACTTTGTTCTCCACTATTCTCTGGGCAAGCCCTTCGGCAATGGCGGTCTTGCCCACGCCGGGCTCACCCACCAGCAGCGGATTGTTCTTGCGACGGCGGCAGAGCACCTGCAGGGTGCGCTCCAGCTCATCCTTGCGGCCGATGAGCGGGTCGATGCGCCCCTTGGCCGCCTCCTCGTTGAGGTTGGTGGCGTAGGCCTCCAGCGGGCTCTCCTGGGGCTCAGCGCCGTTACCGCCCTCGCTGGGCGCGGCGCGGCGCTCACCCTCCTCCTCGTCACCGCCGTGGGAGATGTAGTTGACCACGTCGAGACGGGTGACCCCCTGCTGGTCCAGCAGGTAGACCGCCTGCGATTCCTTCTCGCTGAACAGCGCCACCAGGGCATTGGCGCCGGTGGCCTCGGGACGCTCTGAGGATGAGGCCTGGAACACCGCCCGCTGCAGCACCCGCTGGAAGCCGAGGGTGGGCTGGGTCTCCATCCCTTCCATCAGCCGCGGGGTGTTGCCGTCGATGAAGTCACTCAGCTCCGCGTGCAGCTCGTCCAGGTCGGCGCCGCAGCCGAGCAGGATGGGGCGCGCCACCGGGTCGTCCAACAGCGCCAGCAGCAGGTGCTCGACGGTCATAAATTCGTGGTTGTTCTCCCGCGCCTCCTTGTAGGCGAGGTTGATGGTGAACTCCAGCTCTTTACTCAGCATATCGGCGTTACTCCTGCTCCATCACGCACAGTAGGGGGTGTTCGTGCTTGCGTGAATAGTCGTTCACCTGCTCCACCTTCATCTCCGCCACCTCGCGGCTGTAGAGGCCACAGACCCCACGCCCCTCGGTGTGTACCGTCAGCATGATCTGCGTCGCCCTATGGCGGTCGATGCGGAAGAACTGCTCCAGAACATGCACCACAAAATCCATGGGGGTGAAGTCGTCGTTTAGCAACAGCACCTTGTACATGGGCGGGCGCTTGAGCTTGGGCTTGCTCTCCTCGACGGCCAGGTCGTGTCCGTCGTCGCCGTGGTGGGGGTCGTGTTCTGCCATCGTCTTCCAGGTCGTTACAGGTTCTGCGCCAAACATACCACAGGGTTATACCCCGGCGGCATACTTGACTAAATCAATCAGCTGCCTCACCCTTTGCGCCTTTCAGCGCACCGTTACCTTAAGATGTGGGTATGGCCAAGGGCACAGTCAAGTGGTTCAACAACGATAAGGGCTTCGGCTTCATCCTCCTGGATGAGCAGGCCGAGGGGGTGGACGAGATCTTCGTCCACCACACCGCCATCGACATGCAGGGCTACAAGAGCCTGCGCCGCGGCCAACGGGTGGAGTTCTCCCTCTACTACGGACCCAAGGGGCTGACCGCCTCCTACGTGAAGGCGCTGGATGAGCCGGACGTCGAGTCGGCCTGAACGAAACGGGGCGGTGTCTTGCGACACCGCCCCGTTTCGTTTCCGACCTTGATCAGGCTTACATCTGATCGATCATCGCCTCGCCGAAGGCGGAGCAGCTGAGCAGGGTGGCCCCCTCCATCAGACGCTCGAAGTCGTAGGTGACGGTCTTGGCCTTGATGGCCCCTTCCATACCCTTGACGATAAGGTCGGCGGCCTCAAGCCAGCCCATGTGGCGCAGCATCATCTCGGCGGAGAGGATGATGGAGCCGGGGTTAACCTGGTCCTTGCCCGCGTACTTGGGGGCGGTGCCGTGGGTGGCCTCGAACATGGCCACCGAGTCGGAGAGATTGGCGCCGGGGGCAATACCGATACCACCAACCTGGGC
>JBFFSW010000392.1:0-1818 GCA_041572195.1 Thiohalomonadaceae bacterium
CAACGCCCAGTCGCGCGTGCTGGAGGAGGCGTTGATCCACGCCCACATGCCCTACCGGGTCTACGGCGGCCTGCGCTTTTTCGAGCGCGCCGAGATCAAGGATGCCCTGGCCTATATGCGCCTGGTCGCCAACCGCCTCGATGACCCCAGTTTCGAGCGGGTGGTCAACACCCCCACCCGCGGCATCGGCGATCGCACCGTGCAGCTGGTGCGCGAACACGCCCGCGGTCACGGCCTGTCGCTGTGGCAGGCGGCGGTGGAGCTGGCCTCCGGCGATGCCCTCACCGCCCGTGCGCGCAACGCCCTCGCCGCCTTCATCAACCTCATCGACAAGATGGCGGTGGAGAGCCTGGATCTGGTGCTGCACGAGCAGGCCGCCCAGGTGATCGCCGCCTCCGGCCTCATCGAGCACTACCAGAAGGAGAAGGGCGAGCGCGGCCAGCAGCGTTTAGAAAACCTCAAGGAGCTGGAGAACGCCGCCCGCCAGTTCGAGTTCGACGAGCAGGAGCACGGCGACATGCAGCCGCTCACCGCCTTCCTCGCCCACGCCGCGCTGGAGGCGGGCGAGGGTCAGGCCGAGGAGTGGGAGGAGTGCGTGCAGCTGATGACCCTGCACAGCGCCAAGGGGTTGGAGTTCCCGCTGGTCTTCCTGGTCGGCCTCGAGGAGGGGCTGTTCCCGCACAAGATGTCGGCCGAGGACCCGGACCGCCTGCAGGAGGAGCGCCGCCTCGCCTACGTTGGCATGACCCGCGCCATGCGCCGCCTCTATTTGACCTACGCCGAGGTGCGCCGCCTCTACGGTCAGGAGAACTACTCCCGCCCCTCGCGCTTCATCCGCGAGATCCCCGATGAGTACCTGCAGGAGGTGCGGGTGCGAGGCGATAGCGGCGCCATCTGGCAAGGCGGTGGCAAGGCGGAAGAGATCGAGAGCCAGGAGGGGATGTACGTCGGCATGCGCGTACACCACGCCAAGTTCGGCGAGGGCACCCTGCTGGCGGCCGAGGGCACCGGCGCCCAGGCGCGGGTACAGGTCTCATTCGACCAGGTGGGCGACATGTGGCTGGTGCTGGCCTACGCCAACCTGCAAACACTGGATTAAAACGATAAAGGTAAGAGGAGATGGGGATGAAACGTCGTGACTTCATGAAAAAGGCGAGCGGCGGCGCGGTGGCCGCCACCGGCCTGCTGGCCGCGGGCAGTGTCTCGGCCAAGGCCCAGTTCAAGTGGAAGATGGTCACCACCTGGCCGAAGAACTTCCCCGGCCTGGGCACCGGCGCCGAGAACCTGGCACGGTTGATCAATGAAATGTCCGGCGGGCGCATCCAGGTCAAGGTCTACGGCGCCGGGGAGATGGTCCCCGCCTTCGAGATCTTCGACGCCGTCTCCCAGGGCAAGGCGGAGATGGGTCACGGCGCCGCCTACTACTGGAAGGGCCGCTCCGAGGCCGCGCAGTTCTTCGCCGCCGTACCCTTCGGCCTCACCGCCCAGGAGATGAACGGCTGGCTCTACCACGGCGGCGGCATGGAGCTGTGGCAGGAGGTCTACAAGCCCTTCGGCCTGGTGCCCGCCGCCGCCGGCAACACCGGCGTGCAGATGGGCGGCTGGTTCAACAAGTCCATCGACTCGGTCGAGGACCTCAAGGGCTTGAAGATGCGCATACCCGGCCTCGGCGGCGAGGTGCTCAGCCGCCTCGGCGGAACCCCGGTGAGCCTGCCCGGTGGCGAGATCTTCACCTCGCTCAAATCCGGCGCCATCGACGCCACCGAATGGGTCGGCCCCTATAACGACCGCGCCTTCGGCCTGCACCGCGCCGCCAAG
>JBFFSW010000393.1:0-1817 GCA_041572195.1 Thiohalomonadaceae bacterium
AATCCACCCGCTGATGCTGGGCTACAGCCAACAGGCCGTGGCCCTCACCGAGCGCTTGCGTGAGCGCGACATCCCCTTCGCCGCCATCCGCCCGCGGACGGTGCCCGAGGGCACCGCCCGCCTGCGCATCACCCTCAGCGCCGCCCACTCCGAGGCGGACGTGGACCGCCTGCTCGACGCCCTGGAGGCGTGCGCATGAGCCTCTATATAGAACGCCGAGGCGGCGGTCCGGACCTGGTGTTGCTGCATGGCTGGGGGCTGCATGGCGGCCTGTGGGGGCCGGTGATCGAGCCGCTGGCCGATGCCTTCACCCTGCATATCCTCGACCTGCCGGGTCATGGTCGTAGCGGGCCGTGCGAGGGTGATTACACGCTGGAAAACCTCGCCGAGTGCATCGCCGCCGAGGTCCCGGAGCATGCCCACTGGCTGGGCTGGTCGCTGGGTGGGCGTATCGCCCTGGCTGCCGCTAACAACCACGCCATCGACAAGCTGGTACTGGTAGGAACCACGCCCTGTTTCATCCGTCGCGACGACTGGCCGCACGCGGTGGAGGCCGAGGTGCTGGAGGGCTTCGCCCGCTCGCTGGCCGAGGATTACCGCGCTACTCTCAAGCGCTTCCTCGCCGTGCAGTCGCAGGGTTCGGAGCGCGGCCGCGAGGAGCTGCGCGCCCTGCGTGATGCGCTCTTCGACCACGGTGAGCCCAGCGCCGCGGCGCTGGCCGGGGGCCTGGCGATCCTGCGCGATGCGGACCTGCGTTCGCTGTTGCCGACGATCCAGCAACCCACTCTGTGGCTGCACGGCGAGCGGGATACCCTGGCGCCCATCGGTGCCGCGAAGTGGGGTGCCGCGGCGATGCCGAATGCACGCCTTGAGGCCATCCCCGGCGCCGGGCACGCCCCCTTTATCTCCCACCCCGAGGCCTTCGTCGCCGCGGTGAAAGGTTTTCTGCATGAGTGAGGTCAATACCGCCGAGGCGCCCGACAAGCAGTGGGTGCGCGCCTCCTTCAACCGCTCCGCCCCGCGCTACGAGGAGGTGGCGGTGTTGCAGCGCGAGGTGGGCGCGCGGTTGCTGGAGCGGCTGCCGATCTTCACCCTCAGGCCTAAACGCATCCTCGACCTGGGCTGCGGCACCGGTTTTCTCAGCCGCGGCCTGCTCAGCCACTACCCGAAGGCCCAGGTGGTCTCCCTGGACCTGGCCGAGGGGATGCTGCGCGAGGCGCGGGGCAAGCGCGGACTGAAGGATAAACTGCTGCGCCGCCAGGGCTTCGTATGCGCCGACGCCGAGTCGCTGCCCTTCGCCGACGACAGCTTCGACATGGTCATCTCCAACCTCACCCTGCAGTGGTGCGGCGACCTGGCGGGCACCTTCGCCGAGATCAACCGCGTACTGAGCAAGGAGGGGGTGCTGCTCTACTCCAGCCTCGGCCCCGACACCCTCAAGGAGCTGCGCGCCGCCTGGGCCTCGGTCGATGGCGGCCACGCCCACGTCAACCGCTTCCTCGATATGCACGATGTGGGCGACGCCATGCTCCAGGCCCGCCTGCTCGACCCGGTGATGGACCGCGAGGACATCGTCGTCACTTACGCCGAGGCGATGCAGCTGATGCGCGACCTCAAGGTGCTCGGCGCCCACAACGTCAACCCCACCCGCCCGCGCGGCCTCACCACCGGCGCCACCCTGCGCGCCGTGGTCGAAGGCTACGAGCCCTTCCGCCGCGACGACGGCCAGCTGCCCGCCACCTACGAAGTGATCTACGGTCACGCCTTCGGCGCGGGCGAGATCAGCCAACGGGTGATGGAGGATGGGGGGGTGGGGG
>JBFFSW010000394.1:0-1814 GCA_041572195.1 Thiohalomonadaceae bacterium
GGGTGAGGCGATGTCGCTGGTCTGCGTCGACGAGCACAAGCTGCTGCGCGACATCGAGCGACTGATCAAGCGCGAGATCCCCAAGGATGTGATCGAGGGCTTCGAGCCCGACCCCAGCATCAAGCCCGAGCCGATCCAGAACGGTCGCGGCGGCGGCGGTCGTGGCCGCGGCGGTAACGGCGGCAACGGCGGTGGCGGCAACGGTCGCGGTCGTGGTCGCGGCGGTAACGGTGGCGGCAACAACGCCAGTCGCCCCAAGGCCAAGCGCGGCGGCCCGCGCCGTGAGGTCAACGGCAACCGCTAGAGGCCTTTCGCAGGGGCCTCCAGTCGCGATACCCTTCGTGCATGGATAAACCCCTGCTCATCTCCATCATCGAGACCCCGCTGCACCCCAGGCTCTCGCCGCTCTATCAGCGGCTGGGGCTTGAGGAGCAGCAGCTCGACTCCCAGCGCAAGGCGATCAACGCGCTGAAGAAGGCGCAACCGGCCTTCATCGTCGCCGAGTTCATCTACGCCTACAGCACCTATTACCAGGCCACCAACATCAGTAACCTCGATGTGCTGCTCAACTCGCTGGTGAAGTACTCGCCGGAGAGCCGCGTCATCGTGCTGGTAAAAAAGGGCGAGGAGGAGCTGGCTGAGAAGCTCAGGGCCATCCATCCACTGCTCGACTTCGTCACTCTCACCTCGCCCATCCCCGGACGCAATGACATCGAGGCGCCAATGGAGGCGTTGCTGAAATGATCCAGATCGAACAACCGGGCAAGCATCGCTACGCCCTCCACCACCTGGGCTTTCGCCCCTTCTTCCTGCTCGGCGGCCTGTTCGCCGTGATCGCCGTCGCCCTCTGGGCCTGGCTCTTCCACCGCGACCCCAGCCTGCTGCCCGCGGAGTACTTCACCACCATCAGCTGGCACGCCCACGAGATGGTCTACGGCTACGCCATGGCGGCGGTGGCTGGCTTCCTGCTCACCGCGGTGCGCAACTGGACCTCGGTGCAGACCGTGAACGGCGCGCCGCTATTGATGCTGGCCGGGCTCTGGGCCGGGGCAAGGGCGATGCCCTTTACCGACCACCCCTACGCGTTGATGGCGATGGTGGCGATGGATCTCACCTTCAACGCCTGGCTCTGCTGGGCCATCCTGTACCCCATCATGAAGGTCAAGCAGTGGCAGCACATGGGTATCTGGGTGAAGCTGCTGCTGCTGCTCATCAGCAACGGCCTCTTCTATATGGGCCTCACCGGGGTGCTGGCCGATGGGGTGCAGTGGGGGATCTACAGCGGCCTTTACCTGATCCTCTCGCTGGTGATGCTGATGGGGCGCCGGGTGATCCCCTTCTTCATCGAAAAGGGGGTGGAGGAGAGCTTCATCCCGACCAATCACCGTTGGGTGGACCTCTCCAGCCTGGTTCTGGTGCTGCTCTTCTGGCTGGTGGCGGTATTCCTTGAGCTGCCCACCATCGCCGCGCTGCTGGCCCTGGCGCTGGCCGCGCTGCACACGATTCGTCTGCTTGGTTGGTACACCCCGGGCATCTGGAAAAAAACGCTGCTGTGGGTGCTCTACCTGGGCTATGGCTGGATCGTCGCCGGTTTCCTGCTCTATGGTCTGAGCCATTTCCTCGGTATCAATAACATGCCCGCGGTGCACGCCTTTGCCTACGGCGGCATCGGCATGATCACCCTGGGGATGATCACCCGCGTCTCTCTCGGCCACACCGGTCGTGACGTCTTTAATCCGCCGAAATATCTCGGCCCCGTCTTCGCCCTGCTGATGCTGGGTGCGCTGACGCGGGTGTTGCCGCCGCTCATCGAC
>JBFFSW010000395.1:0-1805 GCA_041572195.1 Thiohalomonadaceae bacterium
GCGCGCGAGGCGGCTCTGATCGCCGAGAACGCCAAGGACCTGGCCGCCGGTCGCGAGCGCGGCCTGGATGCCGCCCTGCTCGATCGCCTGGAGCTCAACGCCGAGCGCATCGCCGGCATGGCCGAGGGGCTGCGCCAGATCGCCGCGCTGCCCGACCCGGTCGGTGAGATCGGCGAGATGTCCTACCGTCCCTCCGGCATTCAGGTGGGCAAGATGCGGGTGCCGCTGGGCGTCATCGGCATCATCTACGAGTCGCGTCCGAATGTGACCGCCGATGCGGCGGCGTTGTGTCTGAAGAGCGGCAACGCGGCGATCCTACGCGGCGGTTCCGAGGCGGCCCACTCCAACCAGGCCATCGCCGAGTGCATCCGCAAGGGGCTGGAGCTGGCCGGTCTGCCCGCCGATGCGGTGCAGGTGGTGGAGACCACCGACCGTGCTGCGGTGGGTGAGCTGATCAGCATGGCCGAGTACGTGGACGTGATCGTGCCGCGCGGCGGCAAGGGGCTCATCGAGCGCATTAGCGCCGATGCCCGCGTGCCGGTGATCAAGCACCTGCACGGCGTCTGCCACGTCTATATCGACGACGAGGCGGACCTGGAGAAGGCGGTGCAGGTGGCCTTTAACGCCAAGACCCACCGCTACGGCGTCTGCAACGCCATGGAGACCCTGCTGGTGGCCGAGGGCGTGGCCGAGCAGGTACTGCCGGAGCTGGGCGGTATGTACACCGAGAAGGGGGTGGAGCTGCGCGGCTGCGAGACCACTTGCCGTATTCTCAGCGATGCCGTGGCCGCCACCGAGGAGGACTGGGACGAGGAGTATCTGGCCCCTATCCTCTCCATTCGCGTGGTCAAGGATATGGACGAGGCGATCGAGCACCTGCACGCCCACAGCTCCGGTCACACCGAGTCCATCATCACCGAGAACATCACTCGCGCGCGACGTTTCCTCGCCGAGGTGGACTCCAGCTCGGTGATGGTCAACGCCTCCACCCGTTTCGCCGACGGCTTCGAGTACGGCCTGGGCGCGGAGATCGGCATCTCCACCGACAAGATCCACGCCCGCGGCCCGGTGGGTCTGGAGGGGTTGACCTCGCAGAAGTACATCGTCATCGGCGATGGCCACATCCGCCAGTAAGTGGGGCGGTTATTGCGTAGCCTCATTGGTTTGGGGCTGATGTTCATCGCCCAGGCGGCCACCGCCCTGGGTTTTGGAGAGCTGAACCTGGAGTCCTACCTCAACCAGCCGTTGCGGGCGGTGATCCCGCTGCACGGCATGGAGGGGCTGGAGCCGGGGAATATTCACGCACGCCTGGCCGATGTTGATGCCTACCGGCGGTTGGGCCTGAGCGAGCATGAGCGTCCGCTCGGCCTGCGCTTCGAGGTGGAGAACGGGCGGCTGCGGGTGCTCGGTGAGCGGCCCCAGCGTAGCCCGGTGCTGGAGCTGGTGATCGAGCTGAATTGGTCCGGTGGTCACCTGCTGCGCGGCTATTCGCTGTTGCTTGACCCGCCGCCACTGAATGCCGTCGGCAAAGCGGTGGCCGAGCAGCGCCCGCGTCAGGTCACGGTCGGGCGTGGCGACAGTCTAGGCTCCATCGCCCAACGACTGGTCGAGGGTAGCGACGTCAACCCCACGCAGATGATGCTGGCGCTGTTTCAGCACAACCCCAGGGCCTTCGCCCGCGGCGATATCAATGCCCTCAAACTGGGGGCACGCTTGCGAGTGCCCGGCCTTGCCGATGTGCGGGCGATGGATGCCGAAGGTGCCCAGCGCAGTATCTATGGCGGCTATATCGAGGAGCGGGGGCC
>JBFFSW010000396.1:0-1798 GCA_041572195.1 Thiohalomonadaceae bacterium
GCCAGCCCCAGCGGGATCAGCGAGGCGAGCAGGAAGACGGTCTTCCAGCTCACCGCCTCGTAGGCCTCGTCGATGGTCAGCACCTTGGAGAGGATCATACCCATGGCGCCAGTGAGCAGGGCCACGGAGAGGCGCAGGTCGGTGAACAGTACCAGGCACAGGGTGATGAAGAAGAAGACCAGGGCGAAGGGCACCTTGTGCGGGCGCAGCTCCTCGTGCGGGTACTCGGTGGTCACCACCACGAAGTTGCGATCCTTCTCCAGGCGGGCCAGGTCGCTCCAGGCGGTGTGCACGACCAGGGTGTCACCGGCCTGGAAGGCGGTCTGGCGTACGCCGCCCTCTTCGGCGCTGCTGATGGTCTCGCCGCCGCGGTTGATGGCCAGCAGATTGAGGCCGTAGGTCTTGCGCAGCCACAGGTCACGGGCGGTCTTGCCGATGTGGGCGGAGGAGGGCGGAACGACCACCTCGGCGATACCGGCCTTGGTCGGCACCAGCAGCTCGGCGAAGTGGTCGAGCTCGTCCTTCATCTCCAGGTTGTTGGCCTCGACGAAGCCGCGCATGTGCTCCTGGGTGGCCAGCAGGCCGAGCAGGGTGCCGGGCTCGATGCCCAGGTCGCGGTTCACGCCGTCGGCGCCGATGCGCGGGCCGTCGCCCTTGTCCACCGCCACCACGCGCACCTTGAAGCGGGTCTCCATCTCATCCACGCTGATGCCGGTCAGCGGGCTCTCGGCGGGGATGCGTACCTCGTTCAGCTCGAAGCCTTCAATACCGTAGGTATCGGCGAAGTACTGCATGGCATTCTCGCCCTCGGTGTGATCGCTCTTATTGGCGGGCAGCACGAAGCGGCCGGCGACCACGAAGTAGATGATACCGGTGGTCACCAGCGCCAGACCGATGGGGGTGACCGAGAAGAGCGAGAAGGTCGCCATTTGCTGATCCTCGGGCAGCGCGGTGTTGGAGGTGAGGATCAGGTCGTTGAGCAGAATCAGCGGGCTGGAGCCGACCATGGTGACGGTACCGCCGAGGATGGCGCAGAAGCCCATGGGCATCAGCAGGCGCGACATCGGCAGACCGGTGCGGGCGGAGATGCGGCTGACCACCGGCAGGAACAGGGCGGCGGCGCCGACGTTCTGCATGAACGAGGAGATGATGCCGACGGTGCTGGAGAGGATGGGGATGATGCGCCCCTCGCTGCTGCCGCCGACGCGCAGGATGAAGGCCGCCACCTGACTCATGATGCCGGTCTTGTCCAGCCCCGCGCCGATGATCATCACCGCGATGATGGAGATCACCGCGTTGGAGGCGAAGCCGTTGAAGAGCTGCTCGGCAGGCACTAGCGGGTTGTCGAGACCCATGACCGGGGCCAGCAGATTGGTGAGGCCGAGCAGCACCATCACGGTGACCGCGGCCACATCCACCCCCACCACCTCGAAGGCGAAGAGATAGATGGTGAAGAGCAGGATGGCGCTGACCCAGGCGATCTCAATGGTCGGCACCGCTTGCGCGGTGAACAGGGCGATGATCGCGAAGATTACTCCGGCGATGAGCACCTTTTTATTTGCGGCAACGAAGTCAGTCACGGGGGTACTCCAGTTTGCTTGTCTAGGTTTTATCTTGTTTGGCTTCGGTTGAAGACGGGAAATACTAGCAAATCAGGCGGTTCGCAGCGACTCCAGTACGCCAGCGGGGTCAGAACGGCGTTTTGCGCCGTCGTAGCGGGCCTCGGCCTCGGGGTAGTGGCGGCGCAGATAGCCCAACCACTGCTTGAGGCGCATGGAGGCGGTGCGTTCGCTGTAGC
>JBFFSW010000397.1:0-1794 GCA_041572195.1 Thiohalomonadaceae bacterium
ACGCCATCGAGGCGGAGCGCTCCGACTGGGTGCACAAATTTGCCGGCCGCTCGCTGGGCGAGCCGCGCGAGGAGCGTTGGAAGGTGCGCAAGGACGGCGGCGTCTTCGACCAGTTCACCGGCGCCACCATCACCCCGCGAGCGGTGGTCCAGGCGGTGCACCAGGGCTTACTCACCTTCGAGCAACACCGTGGTGAATGGCTACAGGCCCCGAAAGAGGAGAGCCAACCATGAGTCACGACTACCGCCGCATCTGGCGCGACGGCCTGTGGGACAACAACGTCGTCTTCGCCCAACTACTGGCCCTATGCCCGCTGCTGGCGGTCACCGGCACGGCGATCAACGGCCTGGGCCTGGGCATCGCCACCACCCTGGTGCTGATCGCCTCCAACCTCACCGTCTCGGCGATCCGCAACGTGGTACGCCCGGAGATCCGCATCCCGGTCTTCGTCCTGGTGATCGCCCTCTTCCGCGGCCTCATCACCCCCGAGGTGCGCATCCCGGTCTTCATCCTGCTGATCGCCGCCATCGTCACCCTCACCGACATGGTGCTCAACGCCTGGATGCACGAAATGCACAAGGTGCTGGGGCTGTTCATCCCCCTCATCGTCACCAACTGCGCCATCCTCGGCCGCGCCGAATCCTTCGCCTCGCGCCAGCCGGTGCTGCCCGCGCTGACCGACGCCCTCTCCATGGGCCTGGGCTTCACCTGGGTGCTGGTGGCGCTCGGCGCCACCCGCGAGATCCTCGGCGCCGGCACCCTGTTCGCCAACGCCGCCCTGCTGCTGGGCGATGGCTTCAGCTTCATGGAGTTCCAACTAATCGACGACTACCGCGGCTTTCTGCTCATGGCCCTACCCCCCGGCGGCTTCCTCATGCTCGGCTTCATCATGGCCGGCAAGCGGGTGCTGGATGCGCGTGCGAAAACCATTAAAGAGAGGGCCACGGTATGCGAGTAGACGTGGCCTACGCCGAGGCGAGCCAGCAGCTGTGGATGAAGCTGGAGGTGGATGAGGGATGCACCGCCGCCCAGGCGATCGAGCAGTCGGGGATCCTCAAGAAGTGTCCGGAGATCGACCTGGAGAGCCAAAAGATCGGCATCTTCGGCAAGGGCTGCAAGCTCGACACCGAACTCAAGGAGGGGGACCGGGTCGAGATCTACCGCCCCATCACCGCCGACCCGGAGACGGTGGAGCGGCGGGACGAGGGCTAGCGCCCGAGCCCTCTCCCCAGATCGGCGATGATGTCGTCGGCCTCCTCCAGACCGACGGCGACGCGCACCAGCCCCTCGGTGATGCCCGCCTCGGCCTTCTGCTCGTCGGAGAGGCGGCCGTGGGTGGTGCTGGCCGGGTGGGTGATGGTGGTCTTGGCATCGCCCAGGTTGGCGGTGATGGAGAGCATGCGGGTGGCGTCGATGATCTTCCAGGCCGCCTCGCGGCCCCCCTCCACCTCGAAACTGAGCAGGCCGCCGAAGCGGCTCTGCTGGGCGGCGGCCAGCGCATGCTGCGGGTGGGACTCCAGCCCCGGATGGTAGACGCGCTTGATCCCCGGCTGCGCCTCCAGCCAGCGGGCTACCTTGAGGGCGTTATCGGAGTGGGCGTGCATGCGCAGCTTGAGGGTCTCCAGCCCCTTGAGGAAGACCCAGGCGTTGAACGGGCTCATGCTCGGGCCGCAGGTGCGCAGCACGCCATAGACCTCGGTGCCGACCAGCGCCTCGGAGCCGACCACCGCGCCGCCGACGCAGCGCCCCTGGCCATCGATATACTTGGTGGCCGAGTGCACCACCACATCGGCA
>JBFFSW010000398.1:0-1782 GCA_041572195.1 Thiohalomonadaceae bacterium
CCGCGGCCGGCTGCGTGGATGAACGCCAGCGGCGCCTGGAGGAGACCACCCAGGCGTTGGCGACACTGGGCGAGGCCATCGACGGCGAGGATGAGCTGATCGGCCGCAAGCGTGGCGAGCTGGAGGCCGAGCGCGGCGCCCTGGACAAGGCGCTGGCCCGCTGCCGCTACGTGCAGCTGCGTGGCGAGCAGTTGATCGAGCGGATCAGCGAACGCCAGCAGGCGCTGCTCGCCGGGCACCTGCTGGCGCGCGGCGAGCGGCTGGACCGCCTGCTGGCCGAGGGCACGCCGCAGCTGCTGCGCTGGTTGATCGGGCTGCCGGAGTTCGTCGCCGAGCGCAGCGGCCTGGAGCGTATCTCACCGTTGGGTCTGGTCTTCATCGCCTTCGTCAGCCTGGGGGCGCTGTGGTCCTCGCTGGCGCTGCGGGGCTGGCTGCTGGAGCTCAACCGCCGCCGCGCGGGACACGACCTCTTCTCCGCCCACTTCATGCTCGCCCTGCGCGCCGCCCTGGCCCACTACCTGCCCCTGCTGCTGCCCTCGCTGGGGCTGCTGCTGTCGTTGGGGCTGCTCACCCAGGGCTTCGACTCGCGTCCCTTCGCCCTGCATCTGGCCATGGGCTTGCCGCTATACGCGCTGGGCCTGACCTCAATACAACTGCTGTTCTGCGCGGGCGAGGGGGGCCAGCTCTTTCCCAACCTCAACGAGGTGACCGCCCGCTCGCTGGCGCGACGGCTGAAGCTGCTGGCGACGCTGCTGTTCGTCGCCTTCCTGCTGCTCTCCACCCTGTTGGGGCAGAGCCTGCCGCCGGAGGCCTTTAACCTGGCGCGGGTGGTGCTCTTCACCCTGCTCATCGTCAACATGGCCTGGGTCACCTGGCAACTGGGGCGTATCATCGAGGACTCGCCGCTGCGCTGGCTGCGCAGCCTGCTCATCCAGGTGATGGTGGTCGCCCTGCTGGCGGAGTGGCTGGCCTATCGAAACCTCTCGCTCTACATCCTCAAATCGGTGATCGGCTCGCTGGTGGTCATCGGCCTGTTCGTGCTCTTCTCGCGGCTCTTCTCCGAGCTCTACGACGGCCTGGATGAGTCCGAGTACCCCTGGCAGGGGCGGCTGCGGCGCAAGCTGGGGGTGATCGAGGGTTCCGGCTTCCCCGGCCTGACCTGGCTGCGCTTCTTCACCTCCATCGGCCTGTGGCTTGGATTGCTGCTGGCGATGCTGATGATTTGGGAGGAGACCGGCACCGGCCTGGAGCGCCTGCGGTTGTGGCTGGGCGAGGGCTTTACCGTCGGCTCGCTGGAGATCGTGCCGCTGCGCCTGCTGCTCTCGCTGCTGGTGATGACCCTGCTCATCGCCTTCAGTGCCTGGATTAAGCGCCGCCTGGAGAAGCGCTGGCTGCTGAAGACCCGCATGGGCCGCGGCGCGCGCGAGGCGGTGGTCACCTTCAGCGGCTACATCGGCTTCAGCGTCGCGGTGATCATCGCCCTGGGCGTCGCTGGCGTGGACTTCGGCAACCTGGCGCTGATCGCCGGTGCCCTCTCGGTGGGTATCGGTTTCGGCCTGCAGAACATCGTCAACAACTTCGTCTCCGGCCTCATCCTGCTCATCGAGCGGCCGGTGAAGACCGGCGACTGGGTGGTGGTCGGCAGCACCGAGGGCTACGTCAAACAGATCAGCATCCGCTCCACCATCATCCAGACCTTCGACCGCGCCGATGTCATCGTCCCCAACTCGGAGCTCATCTCCGGCCCGGTGTCCAACTGGATGCTGCGCGACAACCGCGGCC
>JBFFSW010000399.1:0-1775 GCA_041572195.1 Thiohalomonadaceae bacterium
GCCGCCCTGCCCCCCACCGAAAAACCCTTCGAGTCCATGCAGGCGTTTCTCAGCGGACAACTGGAAGGCCTGGATAAGAACCTGCGCGATGCCGGCTTTAATCCCCACGACGAGCAGTGGTTGAGCAGCGAAGGCGATGAACAGTACCTGGCCGAGGTGGACATCCTCGCCGAAGAGGCCCTCTGGCAGGTCAAGGGCGTGCTCCACGAAGTGGCCCGCCGCTGGCCTCAGACGCAGTTGCCTGCGGCGTTGGATGGGGTGTTGGAGAGGGCGAGGAAGGTGCTGGAAGCGTAGTATTTTCGCTTCTATTCCCTTGTTACAATCAAAGCTCGACCCCGCCACCGAGGCCTGCCCGTGAGCCAACTCTCCGCCGACGCCCTGAGCCCCATCCCCGAAGCCCTGCGCCCGCGCCTTGAGCGCCTGTGGGAGGATTTCATGGGCCGTGTCCCGGAGGGCTTTGTCGTCCCTGAGGGTGAGGACCTGGCGGAGACGCTGCGGGTGTGGGCGCTTTCGGACTTCATCGCCCAGAGCTGCCTGCGTGAGCCGCCTTTGCTGAGCTGGCTGCTGGGAGAGGGGCGCGGGGCGGAGTACGCCGACGGCCACTACCTGGCGCTGCTCGATGGGGCGCTGGATGGCGTCTCCGAGGAGAAGGCCCTGGGCGAGGCGCTGCGCAAGTTCCGCCGTCGGGCGATGGCGCGCATCGCCTGGCGGGATCTGACTGGTCGCGCCGACATGCAGCACACCACCCGCGACCTCTCCAATCTGGCCGACGCCTGCGTCGATGCCGCGCTGGAGCGGCTGCACGTCTGGCAGCTGCCGCTGTGGGGGCGGCCGGTGGACGCCGATGGCGTCGAGCAGCGGCTGGTGGTGCTGGGCATGGGCAAGCTCGGCGCCCACGAACTCAACTATTCCTCCGATATCGACCTCATCTTCGCCTACCCGGAGGATGGCGAGACGGTGGAGGGGCGCCGCGCGGTCTCCAACCAGGAGTTCTTCATCAAGCTGGGGCAGGCGCTGATTCGCGTGCTCGATGCCAATACCGCTCACGGCTTCGTCTTCCGCGTGGACATGCGCCTGCGCCCCTTCGGCGAGGCCAGCGCCCTGGCCTTGAGCTTCGACGCCATGGAGACCTACTACCAGGTGCACGGCCGCGAGTGGGAGCGCTACGCCATGATCAAGGCGCGGGTGATGGCGGGCGACCACGAGGCCGGTGCACAGCTGATGGCCACTCTCAGGCCCTTCGTCTATCGCAAGTACGTGGACTTCGGCGTCTTCGAGTCGTTGCGCGAGATGAAGGCGATGATCGCCCGCGAGGTGGCGCGCAAGGGGATGGAGGATAACGTCAAGCTGGGCGCGGGCGGCATCCGCGAGGTGGAGTTCATCGGCCAGGCCTTTCAGCTGATCCGCGGTGGCCGCGAGCCGACCCTGCGGGTGCGCCCCATCCTCACCGTGCTGGAGGCGCTGCGCGGCTTCGGCCTGCTGCCGGACTACGTGGTCGATGAGCTGCGTGAAAACTACATCTTCCTGCGCAACACCGAGCACCGTATCCAGGAGTGGGCCGAGCAGCAGACCCACATGCTGCCCGGCGACGAGGAGGGGCGACTGCGCCTGGCCTTCGGCATGGGCTTCGACGACTGGGCCACCTTCGAGCGGCAACTGCGACGGCGCATGGCCCAGGTCCACTCCCACTTCGAGCAGGTGTTCGCCGCACCGCAGACCGAGCACGCCGAGTCCGATGAGCTGGACCTGACCGGGGTCTGGCAGGGCAATCTGGA
>JBFFSW010000400.1:0-1773 GCA_041572195.1 Thiohalomonadaceae bacterium
GCGGCATGCAGTTGCCGGACAATGTCGCCGCCTACCTGCTCAAGCACGCCCCTCGCGACCTGCCCGCCCTCTTCGATCTGCTGGAGCGCTTGGACCACGCCTCCCTGGTACAGCAGCGCAAGCTGACCATTCCCTTCGTTAAAGAGTTGCTCTAGCTCTCCTCTTCCGCCGCCTTCAACTCCTTACCGCGCAGGCGGGCGAAGAGCATGGCGCCGGCGTAGAAGGCGATGCTGAAGAGCATCTCCAGGGCGGCCAGGCGCTGGTCATCACCGCCGGCGGCCAGCTCCCCCGCCGCGTGCAGGAAGTAGATAAGCGCCAGGAAGCCGCTCCAGGCGAAGGTGTAGGGCTTTCCGCTCAGCAGCCCCTTGAAGGGGAAGATGAGCGGGAAGAGCAGGATCACCACCGCCATCACCCCGGGGAAGGCCTCGGGGGGTGAGAGGTAGAGATACCAGGCGGGGATCAGCAGCCAGAGGCCGAAGTATCCGGCCAGGGTCAGTTGCAGAAAGAGGCGGGTGCGCGGCGCCAGTGGGATCATGGTTTTCATGCGCGCATCTCCTTCAGGGCCAGGGCGGCACGGGCCAAGCGTCGACCCTGGGCCAGGCAGAGGCGGTGCTCCTCCTCGCTCAGGGGCTGGTCGCTGTCGGGCCCGGCGTGGTGGCTTACGCCGTAGGGGGTGCCGCCGCTCTGGGTGTGCAGCAGCTCCTGCTCGCGGTAGGGGAGGCCGCACAGCAGCATGCCGTGGTGCAGCAGTGGCAGCATCATGGAGAGCAGGGTGGACTCCTGGCCGCCGTGCAGGCTGGAGCTGGAGGTGAAGACGCAGGCCGGTTTGTCGATCAGCGAGCCGGAGAGCCACAGTGGGCTACTGGAGTCGAGGAAGTACTTCATCGGCGCGGCCATGTTGCCGAAGCGGGTGGGGCTGCCCAGGGCCAGGGCGTCGCAGCGGCGTAGCTCCTCCAGCTCCACGTAGGGGGCGCCTTCGTCGGGCACCTCCGGGGCGGTAGCCTCGCTGACGCTGGAGACCTCGGGCACCGTGCGCAGCAGCGCCTGCACCCCTTCCACCTCCTCGGCGCCGCGGGCGATCAGCCGCGCCATCTCGGCGGTTGCCCCGTGACGGCTGTAGTAGAGCACCAGTATTTCGGCCATGAACGATTCCCCATGGAGAGGCCGCGACGGCTGGAGGTTGTCACGGCGACGGATTTGAGTTGAAATGAGGCGATATTCTAACGACTCGAATGGATCGAGACTACAGAGTGATACGATTCAAGCATATACGCAGCCTGCTTCTCGGTATCGCCGCCGCCGGGGTGTTGGGCGCCTGCGCCCTGGAGCCGCCGGTGCAGGAGATGAGCGATGCGCGCCAGGCGATCAGCGCCGCGCGCGAGGCTAACGCCGAGCACTACGCGCCGAATCGACTGCAGAGTGCCGAGGAGGCCCTGCAACGCGCCTCCCGCTATCTGGATGACGGCAATTATTTGCAGGCACGTGACGCTGCCCTGGCCGCCAAGGAGGTGGCGATGCAGGCCCGTGACCGCGCCCTGACCGAGAGCAACGCCCAGCCCTAGTGAGAGCGGATGTGAGCCACGTCGCAAAACCCGCCGCGCGCCCCGTATCTCCCTTGACAGTGGCCGTTAACGGGTGCAAGCTCTTGCCCAAATGCAGTTCCCCGTACGATCTGCGGGTCGCATGGAACAAAATAAACCAATAAAACTCGGAGTCTTCGCATGAAAATCTTCAAGGCGATCAAGCTTTCCGCTCTCATCGCGCTGGTGTTCA
>JBFFSW010000401.1:0-1771 GCA_041572195.1 Thiohalomonadaceae bacterium
CCCTTATCCTAGTCCCTGAGCACGTTGTGGCTGAGCATCCAGCGCGCGGTTTCGTAGTAGGCGCGGGTGACGCGCCCCAGCTCGGCGGCGCGCTCGGGGTAGCGCTGGTCGAGGTTGCGACGCGGCTCGTCGGCATCAATGCGGTGCAGCGAGCCGCGATCGCCCTGCACGCTGGTCTGGTAGAAGAAGCCGTGCCCGTCGATGATGCCGATCTGCGTGTTGCGAGCGTGGCGGATGACGAAGGCGTAGCGCTCGTCGTCGAAACGCTCATCGAAGAGGTCGCGCCCCAGGGTAGTGGCGGTGTAGGACTGGCCCGCCAGCGCCGCCAGGGTCGGCAGCACATCCAGCTCCGAGGCGGGCTTGGACTCGCGTGAGGGTTCCAGCAGTCGGGGCCCGTAGATGATGAAGGGCACCCGGTTCAGCCCCAGCGCCAGCTGGGTCTCGGCCTTGCTGGTGTGCTCGCCCGCGTCACCCCAGATGCCATGGTCGCCGAAGAAGGCGAACAGGGTGTTGTCGAAGTAAGGGCTGGTCTTCGCCAGTTCCATGAAGCGACCGATGCTGTGGTCCATGAAGCGGTAGCTGTTGTACTCCTCGTTGGACTCGAAGCCCAGGCGTGTGAGCCGCTCCTGGCTCTCCTCGCGAATCACGAAGCCGTCGTTGTCCTCGGGGATGGTGTAGGGGCGGTGGTTGCCGGAGGTCTGGATCACCGCGACGAAGGGCTCCGGGTGCTCGGCCAGGATCTGGCTGGCCTCCTTGAACAGGTCCAGGTCGGAGATTCCCCACACATCCACCCGCGGCGACGTGTAGCTCCCCTCCTCGTAGATGCGTATCCCCTCGACGTTGTTGCTGAGCAGGCCGCGGATGTTGCGCCAGCTGGCGCTGCCGCCGAGGAAGTAGAACTTCTCGTAGCCCTCGAAGGCACTGAGCACGCTGTGCTGGCGCACCAGGGTGGGGTCGCTGGATGAGGTGGTCCCCTCCAGCACGTCGGGGATGCCGGTGGTGAAGGCGAAGACCGAGCGCGCGGTGCCGGAGGAGGGGACGAAGAAGTTCTCGAAGTAGACCCCCTCGGCGGCTAGGCGGTCGATATTCGGCGTGGGGTCCAGCGGGTTGCCCGAGAGCCCCGACTTGTAGCTGGCGAAGGATTCGAGGATGACGATGACCACGTTGGGGCGCTCACCCACGCCCCCCTCGCTCCGTAGCGTGCGCTGGAAGCTGAGGCCCGCCTCGTCCTTGTGGTTCACCCCCAGATGGTCGGCCATCCACGGGTAGTGCGCGCGCACCGCCTGCTCGTCGTGGCGCGGCCCCTGGCTCTTGGCCTGGGCCACGGTGTCATAGAAGTAGAGCAGCGGGTTGAGGGCCACCGATGAGGCGAAGGCGTGGGTGCTGAAGAAGGCGTCGGACCAGCGCAGCGGATACCATGCGAGCTTGCCATAGAGGCCGAACAACACCACAAAGGCGGTGACGGCGATGGTGGCGACATGGCGGCGACGGCCGATGGTGTGCTGCTCGGAGCGGGCCAGGCGCGAGAGCAGACGGTGTACGGCGAAGGCGTTGAGGGCCAGCAGCGCCAGCAGTGCCAGGGTGATCCAGATGATGGGGTAGCTCTCCCACATCATCCGCGCCGAGGTGCCCAGGTTGTCGAGGAAGCGCAGCACGTTGACGTCGGTGCGGATCTTCAAATAGGCGTAGTGGCCAAAGTCGAGGAAGTAGAACAGCAGCACCCCCAGGCCGGTGAGGCTGAAATAGCCGATCCAGAGGTAGTGGGCGGCGC
>JBFFSW010000402.1:0-1769 GCA_041572195.1 Thiohalomonadaceae bacterium
AGCAATCTTTTTAAGGCTTGAGTCCATTCGTCTAGCCATTGATGGCGGCCACGGGCCGCCCTATGCCGCGGCCTCTTCTGCTGGCTCCACCACCCTCGGCCACGCCCTCAAAATGGCATTGACCAGAGTCCCCAGCGGAATGGCGAAGAACACCCCCCAGAAGCCCCACAGGCCGCCGAAGACCAGCACGGAGACGATGATGGCGACGGGGTGGAGGTTGACCACCTCGGAGAAGAGCACGGGCACGAGGACGTTGCCGTCCAGCGCCTGGATGATGCCGTAGGCGAGCATCAGCCAGGCGAAGCTCGGCCCCCAGCCCCACTGGAAGTAGGCGATGAAGGCGACCGGCACGGTGACCACGGCGGCGCCGATGTAGGGCACCAGCACCGAGAGGCCGACCAGCACGCCGAGCAGCATGGCGTATTTGAGGTCCATCAGCAGGAAGGTGATGAAGGTGACCACGCCGACGATCAGCATCTCCCAGAACTTGCCGCGGATGTAGTTGCCCAGCTGCACGTCCACCTCGCTCCATACGCGGTTGGAGAGACCGCGCTCCCTGGGCAGGAAGGCGAGGAACCAGCCGATGATGGCGGCCTTGTCCTTGAGGAAGAAGAACACCAGCAGCGGCACCAGGACGAGGTAGATCATCACCGTGATCACCCCGGGGATGGAGCTGAGCGAGAGCGAGAGGATGCGCTCGCCCTGGGTGGCGATCTTGGCGCGGATGAGCTGCATCACCTCGTTGATCTGCGCCTCGGAGATGAAGGGGTAGTGCTCGGGCAGGCCGCGCAGCTTTTCGTGCCCGGCGGCGATATAGCCGGGCAGCTCGCGCACCAGCTCTACGCTCTGGGTCCAGAGCAGCGGGACGATGAACAGCAGCAGGAAGAGGACGAAGGCGATGAAGGCGAGGTAGACCAGCAGCACGGCGCTGAAACGGCGCGAGCCGCGCTCCTCCAGCATCCGCACCAGCCCCTCGAGCAGGTAGGCGAGGACGATGCTGGCCAGCACCGGGGCGAGCATGTCGCCCATCAACAGCACCACGCCGAAGCCGATGGCTAGCAGCACCGCCAGCAGGATCGCCTGCGGGTCGGAGAAGTGACGGTCGAACCAGTCGCGCAGCATGCCCAAGGGTTTAGCCCTCGTCGCCGAACTGCTTTTTGTAGTACTTCTCGAACAGCCGCTCCAGCTCGTCGATCACCTCGGCGGCGGCGCGCCCCTGCATCAGGTGCTCGGCCATCAGCCCGGAGGTCTCGTGCAGCATCTTCGAGCGGTCGATCATGTGGTAGACGCCGGAGAGGCGCTTGATGGCGGCGACCACGCTCTCCTGTTCAGGGCGGGCGACGTGCATGGGCTGCACCGGGGCCTGGTCCTCAACCGGGGGGGGGCGCTGGGCCAGGAATTCGGCGAAATTCATCAATTCCGCCTGCGCCGCCTCGGGCAGGCGGCGGTGGATCTCTATCAGTCGTTCGCTGTCGCTCACAGTCACTCCAGTGGGGCTATTTCGGGCGACGACAGTATGCCACAAGCGGGCGCCTAGGCGTGTTCCTTACAGTATTCACGGGCGAACTCCAGCAGCTTCTCGATGGCCCGCAGGCGGAACTTCTGCTTCTGGTGGACGAAGGAGAAGTGGCGGCGGATCGGCGGGTCCAACTCCAGCGCCGTCAGGGTGCCGAGCTTGAGCTCCTTGTCGATGGTGGCGCGGGAGATGATGGAGACACCCATGCCCGCCTCCACCGCGCCCTTGATGGACTCGGGGTTACCCAGCTCCA
>JBFFSW010000403.1:0-1764 GCA_041572195.1 Thiohalomonadaceae bacterium
CTGGAGTCCAGCGCGCCGGTGGGCTCGTCGCAGAGCAGCACCGCCGGGTTCTTGGCGATGGCGCGGGCGATGGCCACGCGCTGCTGCTCGCCGCCGGAGAGCTGCGCCGGGAAGTGGTCCAGGCGCGGCTCCAGCCCCACCACCCGCAGCGCCTCCTCGGGGCTCATCGGGGTCTCGGCGATCTCGGTGACGATGGCGACGTTCTCGCGAGCGGTGAGGCTGGGGATGAGGTTGTAGAACTGGAAGACGAAGCCGACGAAGCGGCGACGGTAGTCGGTGAGGGTCTCATCATCGGCGCCGGAGAGTTCTTCGTCACCGTAGAAGACGCGGCCGTCGCTGGGTACGTCGAGGCCGCCGAGGATGTTGAGCAGGGTGGACTTGCCGCTGCCGGATGGGCCGAGCAGGACCACGAACTCCCCCTCGTAGAGCTCCAGGTCCACCCCACGCAGGGCGTCGATGCGCACCTCGCCGACGTGGTAGACCTTGGTCAGCCCCTCGGTGCGGAACACCGTTCGCCGTGTCGTCACCCGCCACTCCTTATAGAAAAGGGAACACCCCTACTTTAGTCCCTTTGGGCGTGAGGATGAAGGGCGGGATCAGGCGAGCGAGTCGAGGCAGTCCTCGGCCGAGCGCTGATAGACGAAGAGGCAATCGCGCCCCGCGCTCTTGGCCTGCATCAGGGCGCGGTCGGCCATGCCGTAGACCATCTCCTGCTCGCAGATCTCGCCGGGGTGGAGGGTGACCAGCCCCATGCTGGTGGTGACCCGGCGCGACTCCTCGCCGCAGGCCATCTCCAGTGCGCGCACCCGATCCAGGGCGGCGGCGGCCAGTGCCTCGGCCCCCTCCTCGTCGGTGCCGGGGAGGATCACCGCGAACTCATCGCCACCGATGCGTGCCACCAGGTCGGCGTGGCGGCTGAAGCTATCGTCCAGGCAGCGGGCCAGCTGTACCAGGCAGCTGTCGCCCACCGGGTGGCCGTCGTTGTCGTTGATGGACTTGAAGAAGTCGATATCCAGCAGCAGCAGGCTTAGCGGCTTTTGCTGGCGGCGCACGCCCAGGCGCTCCAGTTGTGACTGCAGATACTCGTCATAGGCGCGGCGGTTGGCGATGCCGGTGAGCGGGTCGCGGTAGCTGATGTCGAGGATGCGTGACTCGAAGCCGTTGAGGTTGCGCATCGCCCCCATGCCCATGAAGTTGGCGGCGACCATGATGAAGGTGCTCACCACCAGTTGGTTGTAGGTCATCTCCAACCAGAAGATCGCGGCCAGTTCATAGAGGATGACCACCAGGGCGCCGGTGAGGCTGGCCCAGAAGAGGTTGAAGCCCTTGATGGTGTAGGTGAAGAAGAGTACCAGCACCAGCCCGGCGTAGTAGGTGTGCTCGCCATCGGACTCCAGTACCAGCATCTGCGCGATGATGCTGACGCCGACGCCGGTCAGCCACAGGGCGATTAGCGGTTCGAGCTTGTCGAGGAAGTAGTCGACGCGCTGGGAGAGGTAGAAGATCAGCGCGGTCATTGGCAGGGCGAAGCCGAAGCGGATGGCCCACAGCTCGCCGACGTGCTCCGGGTAGAGCAGCCAGTCCAGCCCGGCGAAGAGGGTGTAGATGACGCTGCCGAGGATGATGGTCTGCTTTAGCGTCTGACGGGTATAGAGCCGCGTCTCCCTGCCTCCTAGTGCCACTTGTGAACCTCCATGTCGTTATGTTCGCCCCCATCATATGACCACGGGAAAGAGGCTGTCCAGCTCAGCCGGTGACTTCTGC
>JBFFSW010000404.1:0-1762 GCA_041572195.1 Thiohalomonadaceae bacterium
ACATCGTATTGGAGGGGGACGAGCCGCTGGCCCGCGACATCGAGGCGGGCGAGCGCATCATCGTCGTCACCTGCCACACCCTGCCGCTGGACCGCGGTGGCGTCGCCTTCTCCGCCGACTACCCCTTCCAGACCTTCGTCAACCGCTCGCGCAACCCGGTGATCGACTGGGTCTCGGCACGCCGTCGCGCCCGCTTCGATGGTCTGGTCTTCCCCCGCGACGGCGGCATCCGCCCGGTGGTCAAGGCGCTCAAGCAGGGCCACGCCCTCTACATCCTCACCGACGAGGACCTCGGCCCCGAGGCCTCGGTCTTCGCCCCCTTCTTCGGCATCCCCCGCGCCACCCTCACCACCCCCGGGCGCATCGCCCGCATGACCAAGGCGAAGGTCTACACCTCCATCACCTACTACGATGAGGCGACGCGACGCTACGTGGTGAGAATCGACCGCAAGATGGAGGGCTTCCCCAGCGGCGATGAGCTGGCCGATGCCACCGCCTTGAACCGCGTCATCGAAGAGATGATCCGCACCGTGCCCGAGCAGTACATGTGGTCGCTGCGGCTGTTCCAGACCCTCCCCGACGGCTCCCCGCCCCCCTATAGCATGAAGGGCAAGCCGGGTTCCGGGCCGCGGCCGAGGCCGTCAATAGAGCCCTAACTCCCCCTCCGGGCGGGTCCTAAAGCGTTTGTAACTCCACTGATACTGCTCGGGACACTCCCGCACGGCGGCCTCGACGGCGGCGTTGAGGGCGGTGACGGCGGTGAGCGGGTCGCGCTCGTTGACCTCGGCGGGGCAGGGGTTGAAGTGCAGGCGGTAGCCGCCGCCGGGCAGGCGCTCGGCCCAGCTGAGCAGCACCGTGGCGCCGCTCTTGTTGGCCAGGCGGGTGAGCAGGGTCATGGTGTTGGTGGCGATGCCGAAGAAGGGGGCGAAGAGGCCGTTGCCGGCCATCGGGTCCTGGTCGGGGAGGATGCCCGCCACCTCGCCGCGTTTGAGCAGACCGAGCAGGCTCTTAACCCCGGAGGCGTCGGTGGGGGCCAGCCCCACCCCCAGGTGCATGCGCCCCTGGCGCATCGCCGCCTCCACGCCGGGGCTGCGCGGCGGCTTGTAGAGGCAGGTGATGGGGGCACCCGGCTCCCCGGCGACGATGTAGTGGCCGATCAGCTCCCAGCTGCCCAGGTGGGGGGCGGCGAGGATCACACCCTTACCCTTCTCCAGCCCCTCGCGTAGGAGCTCCAGGCCTTCGACCTCGCGAATGCTGGCGAGGATGCGGCGGCGTGGGGCGAACCACATGAAGGGGGTCTCGAAGAGGGTCTTGCCGGTCTCGATGAGGCTCTTGCGCAGCAGGCGGCGGCGCTCGCCGTCGTGCATTTCGGGAAAACACAGTTCGATATTGCGTGTGCTGATGCGCCGGTGGCGGTTGGGAAACAGGCTGAAGAGCCAGCCGATGGCGGCGCCGACGGCCTGGGCCAGCGGCAGCGGCAGCAGGGCGATGAGGCGCATCAGTCCCTTCATTCGTCCTCGTCCGCCTGGTCGCCGCCGTCCGCCTCGGCCGAGCCCATCAGCGGGCGCATGGTCGACAGCAGGGTCTTGAACAGCTGCTTGTTCTCACGCTCCTCGGCCGAGAGCAACTGCTTCATGTGCTCGCGCTGGGTGGGCATGGAGAAGCAGGCGGGGCAGTTGTCGGGGATGATGGGCAACTCGTGCTCGCGGGCGAAGTCGGTGGTCTGGCGCTCGCGCACATAGGCCAGTGGGCGGATCACCCG
>JBFFSW010000405.1:0-1756 GCA_041572195.1 Thiohalomonadaceae bacterium
ACGACAATTTCCTTGCCGCCGTGCATCCGGAGGACCGCGAGCTGGTCACCTCGGCGGTGAGTGCCTGCGTCGAGCAGGGGCTGGAGTACAACATCGAACACCGGGTGGTGTGGCCCGACGGCCAGGTGCGCTGGCTCTCCGAGAAGGGCGACGTGGTGCGTGACGCGGAGGGTAATCCGCGGCACATGCTCGGCGTGGTGCAGGACATCCACGACCGTAAGATGGCCGAGCTGGCGCTGGCCGAGAGCGAACAGCAGCTGCGCGAGGCGCAGTCCATGGCGCGCATCGGTAACTGGTCGGCGGACCTGGGCAGCGGTGAGCTCAAGTGGTCGGATGAGATCTACCGCATCTTCGGCCTTGAGCCGGAGAGCTTCGAGCCCAGCGTCGAGGCCTTCAAGGCGGCGGTGCATCCGGATGACCGCGAGCTGGTACGCCGGAGCGAGGAGCGTGCCGAGCAGACCGGCCGCCACGACGTGGTCCACCGCATCATCCGCCCCGACGGCGAGGTGCGTCACGTGCACGAGCTGGCCCAGGCGGAGATGGATGAGGCGGGGGGGCTGTTGCGCCTGACCGGCACCGTGCAGGATGTCACCGAGCGCCAGGAGATGGAGTTGCTGCTGGGGCGGCAGAAGTCACTGCTCGATGTGCTGCACAACTCCATCTCCAACTTCGTCGTACAGGGCGACTTCAAGGCTACCGTCGATCGTATGCTCGAGGCGTTGCTGGAGGTGACCGGCAGCGAGTACGGCTTCACCGGCGAGGTGATGTGGGACGATGACGGCATGCCCTATCTCAAGACCCACGCCATCACCAACATCGCCTGGAACGAGGAGACCCAGAAGCTCTACGGCGAGTTCGCCGAGAAGGGCTTCGAGTTCCGCAACCTCAACACCCTCTTCGGCCACGTGATGACCAGCGGCAAGCCGGTGATGAGCAACGACCCGGCCAACGACCCGCGCGCCGGCGGCCTGCCCGAGGGGCACCCGGCGATGAACGCCTTCCTCGGCGTGCCGGTCTACTACGGCCGTGACCTGGTGGGCATGTACGGCATCGCCAACCGCGCCGAGGGCTACGATGAGGAGCTGCTGCGCTTCCTCGAGCCCTTCGACGTCACCTACGGGGTCATCATCCACTCGCGGCGCATGCAGGAGCTGCAGGAGCGCAACCGTGGGCAGCTGCTGGAGGCCAAGGAGGAGGCGATCCTGGCCAACAAGGCCAAGTCTGAATTCCTCTCCAGCATGAGCCACGAGCTGCGCACGCCGATGAATGCCATCCTCGGTTTCGCCCAGTTGCTAGAGGAGGAGGCGAATCTCACCGACGACCAGCGCGAGAACATCCACGATATCGTCAAGGCGGGCGAGCACCTGCTGTCGCTGATCAACGAGGTGCTGGACCTCTCCAAGATCGAGGCGGGCATGATGGAGCTCTCCATCGAGGTGGTGCCGCTGGATGACCTGATGGACGCGGTGAGAAAGCTGATTGCGCCGCTGGCCGAGCAGCGCGGCATCCGCCTCAACCTGGAGCCTGGTTGTATGCGCGGCCACTTCGTCCACGCCGATTACACCCGGGTGAAGCAGATCCTCCTCAACCTGCTCTCCAACGCGGTGAAGTACAACCGCGAGCGGGGCGAGGTATTCGTCGACTGTCGTGACGGCGGTGACGGGCGGGTGCGCATCGAGGTGCGCGACACCGGCAACGGCATCCCCGCCGACAAGCTCGACAAACTGTTCGAGGCCTTTAACCGTCTCGATGCCGA
>JBFFSW010000406.1:0-1751 GCA_041572195.1 Thiohalomonadaceae bacterium
CTTTTTGCCGCCGGTATTCCAGGCGGGGGCAAGACGGTATAATCCGTCCAACTTGGCCCATCCATATATAGGTTTACACCCCTCCATGAGCATCAAGACCCGTTTTGCCCCCAGCCCCACCGGATACCTGCACATTGGCGGTGCGCGCACCGCGCTGTTCTCCTGGCTCTACGCCCGCAAGCACGGCGGCCGCTTCGTGCTGCGCATCGAGGACACCGACCTGGAGCGCTCCACCGCCGAGTCGGTGAACGCCATCCTTGAGGGGATGACCTGGATGGGGCTGGAGTACGACGAGGGTCCCTTCTTCCAGACCCAGCGCTTCGACCGCTACGCGGAGATCATCCAGCAGCTGCTGGACTCCGGCCACGCCTACCGTTGCTACTGCTCCAAGGAGGAGCTGGAGGCGATGCGCGAGGAGCAGATGGCCAACAAGCAGAAGCCGCGCTACGACGGCCGCTGTCTGGAGCGCGAGGCGCCGCGCGAGGGGGTGGAGCCGGTGATCCGCTTCAGGAACCCGCGCGAGGGGGAGGTGGTGATCGATGACCTGGTGCGCGGTCGGGTGGTGTTCAAGAACAGCGAGCTGGATGACCTGATCATCGCCCGCTCCGACGGCAGCCCCACCTACAACCTCACCGTGGTGGTGGATGATATGGAGATGGGCATCAGCTACGTGATCCGCGGCGACGACCACCTCAACAACACCCCGCGGCAGATGAATATCATGAAGGCGCTGGGCTACGAGCCGCCCAAATACGCCCACGTGCCGATGATCCTCGGCGATGATGGCAAGCGCCTCTCCAAGCGTCACGGCGCGGTCAGCGTCATGCAGTACCGCGACGAGGGCTTCCTGCCCGAGGCGCTGATCAACTACCTGGTGCGTTTGGGCTGGTCACACGGCGACCAGGAGATCTTCTCCCTGGAGGAGATGATCGAGCTGTTCGAGGTGGAGAACATCAACAACTCCGCCTCCGCCTTCAACACCTCCAAGCTGGTATGGCTGAACCAGCACTACATCAAGGAGAGCAGCCCCGAGCACATCGCCCACCACCTCAGCTTCCACCTGGGCAACCTCGGCATCGACCCCAGCGAGGGGCCGGACATCCTCGAGGTGATCAAGGCCAACCAGGAGCGCGCCAAGACCCTGGTGGAGATGGCCCAGAACATCGTCTTCTTCTACAAGGAGTTCGAGGCGTTCGAGGAGAAGGCGGCGAAGAAGAACCTCAAGGCGGATGCCGCCCCGGCGCTGGAGGCGCTGCGCGCGGGCCTGGCCGAGTGCGAGTGGAGCGACGAGGC
This sequence comes from Thiohalomonadaceae bacterium, assembly GCA_041572195.1. Lineage (GTDB taxonomy): Bacteria > Pseudomonadota > Gammaproteobacteria > Thiohalomonadales > Thiohalomonadaceae > JBFFSW01. The sequence goes on from JBFFSW010000406.1 coordinate 1,294, forward strand.
GATTCACGCCCTGGTTGAGCGTACCGCCGAGGAGCTGGAGCTGAAGATGGGCAAGGTGGCGCAGCCGCTGCGCGTGGCCGCCACCGGCGGCGGCATCTCTCCGCCCATCGACGTGACCGTGCGCCTCATTGGTCGCGAGCGCACCATCGAACGCATCGGCCGCGCCCTGGAGTACATCGAAAAAAGCGCCGACTAGCGCTTGACAGGAGGCCGATAATCACTAAAATAGCGGCTTCCTTAACGGGGCTATAGCTCAGCTGGGAGAGCGCTTGCATGGCATGCAAGAGGTCGACGGTTCGATCCCGTCTAGCTCCACCAAATTCTCAGCGGGACCGCGATTGTCGGTCCCGTTTTTTGAAACGGAATTCGTCCCATTCGTCTAGAGGCCTAGGACACCGCCCTTTCACGGCGGCGACAGGGGTTCGACTCCCCTATGGGACGCCAATTTCGGGGCTATA
>JBFFSW010000407.1:0-1749 GCA_041572195.1 Thiohalomonadaceae bacterium
CATTGTAGGCAAAGGAGACGATGTCGCCGTTGCCGGTAAAGCCCATGCCGAGACGGTCGGAGAGCGACAGGCCGCCCTCTTTCGAGCGTAACAGGATCTCGGTGCTGCCCAGGGTGCCTGCGGCGAGCATGACGATGTCGGCGCGCACATGCATGGTGGCGGCCTTGCCAAAGGCCTGGCGCCCCTGACCGACGCTCTGGTAGTGAACCACCCACTTATCCCCCTCACGCTCGATGCGACGCACATCGGCGTGGGTGAAGATCTCCGCCCCGTGATTACGTGCATCGGGCAGATAGTTCATGGTGGTGGTGTTCTTGGAGCCCTCGTTGCAACCGGAGACGCAGTCGCCGCAGAGGGTACAGGGAGGCTGGGCGACACCGACATGATTCCTGCCGCCAGGCAGCTCGTTGAAGGTGACGTTGAGGGGCGCGCGTGCGCTCTCGGTGCCCATGGGTGGCGCGCAGATCCCCATCGCCTTGAGCTTCTTGGGCTCCGGCAGGTCACTCGGATAGGGATTGGGTTTGAGCATCTCGCGGGCCAGCTCGAGGCCGCGGGCGAAGCCGCCGTCGAGATCATCGCGCAGCGCCTTCGGCCAGCGCTCGTCGTCGAAGACCCGCGGGTCCACCTCAAGCGAGACATTGGCGTTGATCAGCGAGGTACCACCCAGGCCGCAACCGACCATGCAGTTGATATCCTCGTTGACGTGGAAGTCGAACAGGCCGCTGCGTGAACCCAGGTGCAGGCCGCCGGGCAGGTGGGTCTGCATCTCCGCCGCCGCCTCGAAGAGCTTGTTGGGGAACTCGCCCAACTGGAACTCCCTGCCCCGCTCCAGCACACACACCTTGCGTCCGGCGCGGGCCATGCGCGAGGCGGCGATGCCGCCACCATAGCCTGAGCCGATGACGACCACCTCGTATTCGTCCTGAATTTTTTCCAGGGGAAGAGAGATACGCTGCATGACAACCTCCATGTTGAATTATTAATTTGGCATCGAGTGTAGAGCGCCATCCCGCGCCCGTCAAAAAGCGGAAAAAGCCTGTATTTTTCTGGTTAGCCGCCCACTTGCAGGCGTCCATCCTCCATCCGTAACACCCGGTCCATGCGCTCGGCGAGCCTGGGGTCATGGGTGACGATGATGAAGCTGGTGCCGAGCTCCCGGTTGAGCTCCAGCATCAGCTCATAGATGGACTCGGCCGTGTGCGAGTCGAGGTTGCCGGTGGGCTCGTCGGCGAGCACGCACTGGGGACGGGTGACCAGGGCGCGGGCGATAGCCGCGCGCTGGCGCTCACCGCCGGAGAGCTCGCCCGGCTTGTGCGCCAGACGCTCGCCGAGGCCGACCCGCCCAAGAATGGCCGAGGCCTCTTCACGCGCCGTGTTCACCGTCGCCCCGCCGATGAGCAGCGGCATGGCGACGTTCTCCAGCGCGGTGAACTCCGGCAGCAGGTGGTGGAACTGATAGACGAAGCCCAGCGCCCGATTGCGCAGACGACCGCGTTGCGCCTCGTTGAGGGCGGCCATGTCGTGGCCATCCACCTCCACGCGACCGGCGCTGGGCAGCTCCAGGCCGCCGAGCAGGTGCAGCAGGGTGGACTTGCCGGAGCCGGAGGCGCCGACGATGGCCAGACGTTCGCCGCGGCCGATGGCGATATCGACCCCCTTGAGCACCTCGACGCTCAGCGGCCCCTCCTCAAAGCGCTTGCACAGCCCCTCGGCGTGAATCACCACATCACTCATAGCGCAGCGCCTCCG
>JBFFSW010000408.1:0-1745 GCA_041572195.1 Thiohalomonadaceae bacterium
CCCCTGGGCGCAGGCGGTGGCCGAGGTGATGCTGTACTGAGCGCGCCATGGCCGGTGATGTCGAAACCAAGCTGAGCGCGGCGCGCACCAAGCTCATCCTCGAGCGCCCCTTCCTCGGCGCGCTGGTGCTGCGCCTGCCGATGATTGAGGCGGAGGGGGAGTGGTGCAAGACCGTCGCCACCGATGCCCGTGCCTTCTACTACAACAGCGAGTACATCGACCCGCTGTCGGTGGAGCAGACCCAGTTCGTGCTCGCCCACGAGGCGCTGCACTGTGCCCTCTCCCACTTCGCCCGCCGCCAGCACCGCGATAAGCACCGCTGGGACCTGGCCTGCGACCTGGCCATCAATCCGCTGCTCATTGCCGACGGCCTCAGCCCCTGCCCCGACGCCCTCTACCTGGCCGACTACGAGGGGATGACCGCCGAGGAGATCTACCCCTGCCTGGATGAGAACGAAAACCTCACCCCCCACGACGACCACGTCTATGACGAGGACAACCAGAGCGGCGGCGGCCGCCAGGGGGCGGGGGGCTCGCAGGAGTCGATGGAGCGCGGCTCCCAGGGAGGCGACCAGCAGCAGAAGCAGTCCCCGGACAACACCGGTGGCCGCGGAGACGCGCCGAAGAAGGACAAGCCGAAACAGGAGCCGGGCTCCGGAGAGGGCGATCAGCAGCAGCCGGAGCAGGGCGAGGGGGCCGGGCGGGGCGAGGGTCAGCCGCCACCGCTGAGCCAGGAGGAGCGCGAGAACCTCTCCGTGCAGTGGCAGCAGCGCATGGCCGGTGCGGCCCAGCAGGCGATGCAGGCGGGCAAGCTTTCCGGGCCTCTGCGGCGCATCATCGACCACCTGCTGCAGCCGCAGCTGCCCTGGCGCATGCTGCTGGCCCGCTATATGAACGCCACCGCCCGCAGCGACTATAACTATGCCCGCCCCTCACGCCGTGAGGGCGACTACATCATGCCCAGCCTCAAGAGCCACGAGCTGGAGGTGGTGGTGGCGCTGGATACCAGTGGCTCCATCGGCGACAAGGAGATGCGTGAGTTCGTCTCCGAGGTGAACGCCCTCAAGGGGCAGGTGAGTGCGCGGGTCACCCTCATCACCTGCGACTCCGGCCTGGCCGAGGATGGTCCCTGGGAGTTCCAGCCCTGGGAGGAGTTCGACCTGCCGCGGGAGTTCGCCGGTGGCGGCACCACCGACTTTCGCCCGGTGTTCGAGTGGGTGCAACGCGAGAATCGCCGCCCCGATCTGCTGGTCTACTTCACCGACGCCATCGGCGACTTCCCCAAGGTGGAACCACCCTATCCCTGCCTGTGGCTGGTGAAGGGCAAGGCGACGGTCCCCTGGGGACAGCGGATACAACTGAATTAGGATTTCTTCGTGGAATTGAGCCCAGAGGATGCCCTGCGCATCAACGTCCTCATCGCCAACGCCCAGGCGGTGCGCATCGATGAGAACAGCATGACCGTCTACGGCCTCAACGGCGAGCAGGAGATGAAGTTTCCGCTCAACCCCACCGGCCGTTCCGATCAGTACCTGCAGGCGGTGCGCGAGATGCTCTCCAGTGCGGTGCTAGACTCCCCCGGCGGTTACCCGGTGTTCCTGCGCCGCTGGACCCGCATGGGCCAGATCGACAACGACCAGCTGGACCGGCTGCTGAAGATCGGCGAGCCCGAGGCGGTGATGGCGGTGGTCTGCGCCCCCAACCTCTCCAACGAACTGGCCCGTCGCGCCTGGTGGTGCGCTCCC
>JBFFSW010000409.1:0-1741 GCA_041572195.1 Thiohalomonadaceae bacterium
CCGCATCAACGCCCAGGTGGCGCGCCTCACCCCCGAGGGGCTAGGGCTGGCCTTCAGCGAGGCCAACGATGCTGCCATTGCCTTCCTTAGTGAGAACTCCGATGAGGCGCTCGCGGCCCAGCAGCGTGAGGCCCAGCCGACTACGGCCACTGCAGCCCACCTGCGTGATGAGTTGCGCCGCCGCTGTGGAGATTTCTACTCCGAACTGATCGACCGCTTTATCGCCACCGCCAATGTCCGCTTGGGTGAGAACGAGGAGCTATCACGCAAGGACTGGCGCATCGTGGTGGAGAGTCAGCAGCACCTGCGCAATTACCATGATGAGATGGTTGAGGGGTATCGCGATCAGCTACTCGGCGATTTCGATAACGGCCTCGATATCGATGAGATGCGCCGTCCCAAGGGCAACGGGGGAGACGGACTCTCGTTGATCGAGGATGACACCTTCCAGGATTGGCTCAACGTCACCAACCTAACCGCCAAGCTGGAGGCGCGTAACGAGGAGGAACTGTTCGCCCTCGACCAGCGTCTGGCCCAGGTGCTGGGCTACGTCATCAACAACGAGAATAACCCCCTTGGCCCCTGGGCTATCTGCCACCGCTTCCAGGCGATATTCGATAGCGTGCCGGTGGAGGCCGAGGCCCGCCCCCACGTTTTCAGTGCCTTCGAGGAGGAGGTGGGCAGTCGCCTTGCCAATTTCTATCACGACAACAACCAGTGGCTGGTGGAGCAGGGAGTTCTGCCCGAGGTCGAGCGCGAGTTCAGTGTCGTCAAGCGGCCAGGTGCTGCTCAGCCTCAGGGGAGCGAGTTGCCTGAGGAGCCGGTTGAAGAGCTGCCGCCGGAGGAGGTAGCGACTGAAGAACCAGCGTGGGGCGCTGCGCCTGCGCAGCCCGGTCCCTCTGCCGGTGCCTATGCCTGGGGGGCCCCACGTCCCTCGGCCCCGGCCATGCCCTTCGCACCCGCGGCGGCAGCCCCCGAGGCGGCCGCGGGACCCGGGGCGCCTTCAGCCCCAGGGGCAGCGCCAAGTCCGGGTGGCTATGCCTGGGGGGCGGGCTCTCCGGCCTCAGCTTCTTCTGCGGCCCCTGCAGCTGCTGCGGCGCCAGCGCCCGGCAATTCTGCGCCCGCCGGCGGTGGTTATACCTGGGGGGCGCCACCGTCGGGCTCTGCTCCGTCAGCCGCGGCACCCTATGGTGCGGTTGACTACAGCGCCATGCAGGAGCTTTTGCACCTCAAGCGCGACGGCGCACTCGGCGGTGGCCAAGCCCCAGCAGGCACCAGTGGCGGCGGCGGGGGGGCGGCCCCGCACTACAGTACCGATGAGTTGATGCAAGGGCTGCAGGCGCTTCGCAGCCAGGGTCGCCCGCTGCGCGAGTTGATGAGTGAGGGCGGTGTCGCCGGGAAGCTCGACCAGGCCATGAGCCACCAGCTTGCCGATGGTGAGGAGCGGGCCATTGCCGAGCCGCTGCGCGATAATCTGGAAGTGATGGAGCGAATGCTCACCTCCATCCAGGTGGACCCGCTGGCCGATCAGCGCCTCAAGGGGGGCCTTGAGCAGCTGGAGTACCCGCTGCTGCAGGAAGTGCTGCGCAACGATGAGTTACTCAGGGACCGTTCCCACCCGGTACACCGGGTACTCAACACCGCCGACCGTCTTACCCGCATGCTGCCCGACGATGAGTCGGGCGAGGCGATGCGTGAGCGTCTGGCGGAGATGATCAGCACCGTCAGCGAGGACGGTGAG
>JBFFSW010000410.1:0-1738 GCA_041572195.1 Thiohalomonadaceae bacterium
CACGGTGAGCCCGGAGAGGATATCGTTCTTGGGGCAGCCCTGATCGGTGCACTCGAAGTTGAAAAACATAGTCGCGCTCTCTGGGGGATGGAGAAGGAAAGGCGCGAATCTTAGCAGAGTAGGGGTATCTAATAAACGAAGGCTACCCCTCGATCACCCCCAGGTGGTGTTTGAGGGTCTCGAGGAAGGGTTTGATGGCGATGGGTTTGGTCAGGTAGTCGTCAAAACCGGCCTGCTCGCCGCGGCTCATGTCATCGCCCATGGCGTTGGCGGTGAGGGCGATCACCGGGATGTCGCGGGTCTCCTCCATCCTGCGCAGTTCCTCCAGCACCTCGTAGCCGCTCATCCCCGGCAGGTTGATATCCAGCAGGATCAGGTCGGGTTGCTCGGCACGGGCCAGCGCCAGCCCGGCATAGGGCTCCTCGGCGCAGAGCAGTTCCAGGGTGGTGCGCTTGTCGATCAGTTTCTGCACCAGCTTGAGGTTGACCGGGTTGTCCTCGATGTAGAGGACCCGCTTGTGCGCATGTAGTGCGGCGGCGGCCACCGGAACATGGCTGGCAAGGGCCTCATCCGTCACCTCGGGCAGGCTGTCGCCCGGCAGCTCGACCCAGAAGCTGCTGCCCTGGTCCTCAGTGCTGGAGAAACCGATCTCCCCCCCCATCAGCTCCACCAGCTGGCGGGTGATCACCAGGCCGATGCCGGTGCCGTCGATGGAGGAGCCCTCGGCGCCAAGGCGGTCGAAGGCCTTGAACAGGCGGTCCTGCATCTTCTCGGGGATGCCGGTGCCGGTGTCGTCCACCTGAATGCGGACACGCCCATCCTCGACGACCTGGCACCTTACCGTGACGCTGCCTCTCTCACGGTTGTACTTGATGGCATTGGAGACGAGGTTGAGCAGCACCTGCTTGGCGCGGGTGAAGTCGGCGCGGATCCCCTGATGGGCCAGGCAGGTATCGTCGAAGCTGAGGGTGATGCGGTGGTTTTCGGCGATGGGGGTGGCCAGACGGCGCACGGTGTCGATGAGTTGGCCCAGGGCGATGGGTTCGATAGAGAGTTCCATCATGCCCGCTTCAATCTTGGATAGGTCCAGCACCTCGTTGATCAGCGCCAGCAGATGGTTGCCGGCGTTGATGATGTCGTGGGTGCTCTCGCGTTGTTCCTCGCTGAGACTCTCGTCGCTCTCCAGTAGCTGGGAGAAACCAAGGATGGCGTTGAGCGGGGTGCGCAGCTCATGGCTCATGCTGGAGAGGAATTCCGACTTGGCGCGGTTGGCCGCCTCGGCCTGCTCTCGGGCCTGCCGCAGGGCCAGTTCCGAGTGCTTGCGGCGTGTGATGTCGCGCACCGCCCCGAGCATGTTGATGGGGGTGTCGTCATCGGCGCGCACCACATCGCCGCTCTCGTGTAGCCAGTGCACCTCGCCGTTGGGCCACACCACCCGGTGTTCAATGTCGTAGACCTCACCCTTTTCGATACAGGCGCTGACCGCTGCTACCACGGCATCGTAGTCCTCAGGGTGAATGGACTTGAGGAAGTCCTCGTAGGTGGTCTTCTGGCGACCATCGTCATGGCCGAACAGTGAAGCGACGCGCTCGGACCAGAACAGCTCGCCGCTGCGGATATTCCAGTCCCAGGTGCCGATGTTGGCGAAGTTCTGGCTGCGAATGAGGCGCTGTTCGCTACGGTAGAGGGCGTACATGGCGTGGCGGCGCTCGTAGAGGTTGCCCACCCAGCGCCCCAG
>JBFFSW010000411.1:0-1732 GCA_041572195.1 Thiohalomonadaceae bacterium
CCTCAGCGCGGGCTACGTCGCCAGCAACAATGAGCTGCGTGCCTCGGCCACCCCGGCTGTTGATGTTGTGATTGGTAACGTCACTGTTCCCGCTGGCCAGATTGGCCGCATCGACGCCACCGTCGGCCTCGGCAGCGGCCCCTATGTCGGCTTTGGCTGGGGCAACCTGCCCGCCTCCGGCTTCGGCTTCTCCCTGGAGGTCGGTATCGTGCAGATGGGTGTCCCGAGCGTGGACTTCTCCGTTACCGATCCCAATGGTGTTATCGCTCTGGCCGACATCAACGCCGAGATCGCCAACATCCAGGCCGACCTGAACGAGTTCGAGCAGTACCCGGTGGTCTCCCTGGGTCTCTCCTACGGCTTCTAAGGCCAGGGGGCGTCAATCGCGGGCCGGGCCTCCATCTGGAGCCCGGCCCGCTGCCGTTCAGCGTATGAAACTATTAGCCATCGATACCTGCACCGAGGCCTGTTCCGCCGCCCTCTATCTTGAAGGGGAGGTGCTGGAGCGCTATGAGCTGGCGCCGCGCCGCCACGCCGAGCTGCTGCTGCCCATGGTCGAGGGGCTGCTGGCCGAGGCGGGGCTGAAGCTGGCCGCGCTCGACGGCCTGGCCTTCGGCCGCGGTCCTGGCGCCTTCACCGGCGTGCGCATCGGCGTCGGCGTCGCCCAGGGGCTGGCCTTCGGCGCCGAGCTGCCGGTGTTGCCGGTCTCCACCCTGGCGGCGCTGGCCCAACAGGCGGCCCGTACCCGCGGGCACACGGCGTTTCTCTCCGCCATCGACGCGCGCATGGATGAGGTCTACTTCGCCCCCTACCGCCTCGGTGACGATGGCCTGGTGGCCGGTTGCGGCGAGGAGCGGGTCTGCGCCCCGGGCGATGTGAGCTGGCCGGGGGAGGGGGAGTGGTACGGCATCGGCAGCGGCTGGCAGGCCCATGCCGAGGCGCTGGCGGGGGCCGGTTGCGGCGTGGTCGGCTGGCAGGGGGAGGCCTATCCCCGTGCCCACGACATCGCCCTGCTGGGGGCGGCGATGCTCGAGCGTGGCGAGGGCCTGCCCGCCGAGCAGGCGCTGCCGGTCTACCTGCGCGACAAGGTGGCGAAGAAGAAGGGGGAGCGGTAGGGCTAAAGTCTCTCAACCGTCGGCCGATAAAAGGTCGACAACGGGAGAACTTCGCCATGGCCCTAGCCCCCATCACCGCCAGCCTCTCCAGCCTGATGGTTCCCGCCCTCAAGGGCGGCTCCGCCCCCGGCGCCCGCCGTGAGGATGGCGAGCGGCTGGCGGTGCCGGGGCGTCCCCAGGCCGAGGTCAATCGTCCGGAGGGGGCGCCCGGCCGTATCCCCGTCGCGGAAGCGGCCGAGCCGGACGAGCTGGCGCGCATCGAGGACGAGGTGTACCAGTCCGAGGAGCTGACCGTGCTGCGCAACGCCGGTCTGATGAAGGAGAAGGCGGAGGAGGGCGGACCACTGCTGGAGAGCCGGGCGGCGCGGCGCATCGAGATGGAGGCACCGGCCCCCCAGGGCCTGGAGGCCCGTCGCGAGCGCGCTGTGACGGAGGCGACGGCCCCCGAGGAGCGCCCGGTGCGCCGCTCCGACCCGCTGGCCCTGGACCTCGATGGCAACGGCCTGGAGACCACCGGTCTGGCCCGTGGGGTCAATTTCGATATCGACGCCGACGGGCGCATGGACCGCACCAGCTTCATCAGCGGCGGCGATGCCTTCCTCGCCCTGGACCGTAAC
>JBFFSW010000412.1:0-1726 GCA_041572195.1 Thiohalomonadaceae bacterium
ACCGCCTCCATCTCGCCCGACGTGAACAACCCCGGCTACCGCGCCATCACCTTCGACACCCTGGTGGAGTCCTACTCCGAGGCGGTGCGCGGCCTGGTCGACGGCGGCGCCGACATCCTGATGATCGAGACCATCTTCGATACCCTCAACGCCAAGGCGGCGGTCTTCGCCATCGAGAGCTACTTTGAAGAGCACCAGGTGCGCCTGCCGGTGATGATCTCCGGCACCATCACCGACGAGGCGGGGCGCACCCTCACCGGCCAGACCGCCGAGGCCTTCTACAACTCGCTGCGCCACGCCAAGCCGATCTCCTTCGGCCTGAACTGCGCCCTCGGCGCCGACAAGCTGCGCCAGTACATCGAGGAGCTCTCCAACATCGCCGAGTGCCACATCTCGGCCCACCCCAACGCCGGCCTGCCCAACCCGCTGGCCCCCACCGGTTACGACGAGACCCCGGAGGACATGGCGCGCGAGCTGGAGTCCTGGGCCCAGGCCGGTTTCCTCAACATCATCGGTGGCTGTTGCGGCACCACCCCGGCGCACATCGGCGCCATCGTCGAGGCGGTCTCCAAGCACCCGCCGCGCAAGCTGCCGGATATCGCCCCGGCCTGCCGCCTCTCCGGCCTGGAGCCGCTGACCATCGATGCCGACTCGCTGTTCGTCAACGTCGGCCAGCGCGCCAACGTCACCGGCTCGGCCAAGTTCAAGCCCCTCATCATCGAGGAGCAGTACGACGAGGCCCTCACCATCTTCCGCGAGCAGGTGGAGGATGGCGCGCAGATCGTCGATGTGAACATGGACGAGGCGATGCTCGACGGCGAGGCGGCGATGGTCACCTACCTCAACCTGATGGCCTCCGAGCCCGACATCGCCAAGGTGCCGGTAATGGTCGACTCCTCCAAGTGGGAGATCATCGAGGCGGGCCTTAAGTGCATCCAGGGCAAGGGGGTGGTCAACTCCATCTCGCTCAAGGAGGGCAAAGCCGCCTTCCTCCATCACGCCAAACTGTTGCGCAAGTACGGCGCCGCGGTGGTGGTGATGGCCTTCGATGAGAAGGGCCAGGCCGACACCTATGAGCGCAAGATCGAGATCTGCAAGAACTCCTACGACATCCTGGTGAACGAGGCGGGCTTCCCCGCCGAAGACATCATCTTCGACCCCAACATCTTCGCCGTCGCCACCGGCATCGAGGAGCACAACAACTACGCCGTCGACTTCATCGAGGCCACCGGTTGGATCAAGCAGAACCTGCCCCACGCCATGATCTCCGGCGGTGTCTCCAACGTCTCCTTCTCCTTCCGCGGCAACAACCCGGTGCGCGAGGCGATCCACTCGGTGTTCCTCTACCACGCCATCAAGCGCGGCATGGACATGGGCATCGTCAACGCTGGCATGCTGGCGGTCTACGAAGACCTGCCCGCCGAGCTGCGCGACAAGGTCGAGGACGTGGTGCTCAACAAGTCACCCGAGGCGACCGACGCCCTGCTCGCCATCGCCGATAACTACCGTGGCGATGGTTCCGCCGCCGCCAAGAAAGAGGACCTGGCGTGGCGCGATTGGGCCGTCGCCAAGCGTATCGAACACGCCCTGGTCAAAGGCATCGACGCCTACGTCGAGGAGGACACCGAAGCCGCGCGCCAGTCCTTCAGCGATCCGGTCGATGTCATTGAAGGCCCGCTGATGGACGGCATGAACGTGGTTGGCGACCTCTTCGGTGCCGGCAAGA
>JBFFSW010000413.1:0-1725 GCA_041572195.1 Thiohalomonadaceae bacterium
CAGGCCAGACCATCGAAATCCTCAATACCGATGCGGAAGGCCGTTTGATTTTGTGCGATGCCCTCACCTACAGCGAAAAGTTCGATCCGGAAGTGGTCATCGACATCGCCACCCTCACCGGCGCTTGCGTCATCGCCCTGGGCAAGCACGCCGCCGGGCTGCTGGGCAACGACGAGGCGCTGGTGGATGAACTGCTGGCCGCGGGCAAGAGCTCCGGCGACCGTGCCTGGCAGCTGCCGCTGTGGGACGAGTATGACGAGCAGCTGAAGAGCCCCTTCGCCGACATGGCCAACATCGGCGGGCGCGAGGCAGGCACCATCACCGCCGCCTGCTTCCTCTCGCGCTACGCCAAGGAGCTGCGCTGGGCGCACCTGGATATCGCAGGCACCGCCTGGACCTCCGGCGCCGACAAGGGGGCCACCGGCCGCCCGGTGCCGCTGCTCACCCGCTTCCTCATCGAGCGGGCCGACGCCGCGAAATGACCGAGGTCGGCTTCTACATCCTCGGCGAGGAGGCGGCCTACGACCGCCTCGCCCTCGCCTGCCGCATCGCCGAGAAGGCCTACGACGGCGGCCATCGGGTCTACATCCACTGCGCCGACGCCGAGCAGGCCCGGCGCATGGACGAGCTGCTCTGGACCTTCAAGCAGAACAGCTTCGTGCCCCATGGCCCGGCGGGGGCCGATGACCCCAGCCCGGTGCAGGTCGGTCACCACGGCGAGGCCGCCGGTCACGAGGATGTGCTGATCAATCTCAGCGATGAGGTGCCGCAATTCTTCAGCCGCTTCCATCGACTGGCCGAAGTGGTGGACAATGGCAACCGCGAGGTCGGCCGCGAGCACTACCGCTTCTACCGCGAGCGCGGCTATCCGCTGCAAGACCACCGTATTTAGGACAGAGCATGAGCGACGACACCCCGGAAGTACTGCTCGACGAACTGGACTCCATCAAGGAGTTGCTGGACATCCCCGCGCCCGCCCCCGAAGTGGAACCGGAGATCCAGCTGGAGCTGGAGGCCGAGGCCGACGAGGTTCCGGTGCTGGAGCTGGAAGTCCCGGTGCTGGAGCTGGTCGATGAGGGGGAGGCATCCCCCGCCCCGGCCACACCCCCGCGCGAGGAGCTGGAGGCGCTGATCGATATCCTCATCGAGCGCCGCCTGCCCGCCATCCGCGAGCAACTGCGCGCCGAACTGCTGGCCGACCTGGGGCTGGAGGGCTAAGCCTCCCCCCGTTTGCGTTATAATCCCGCCTTTCATCGGCCCCGATGCGCCATCGGGCCGTGCCTGATTTCCAAGCCCGAGTGACCCATGGACAAGAGCTACAACCCCCACGCTATCGAACAACGCTGGTACCAGACCTGGGAAGAGAGTGGATATTTCGAACCGCAAGGCGGTGAGGAAAGCTACTGCATCATGATCCCGCCGCCCAACGTCACCGGCAGCCTGCACATGGGCCACGGCTTCAACAACACGGTGATGGACACCCTGGTGCGCTACCACCGCATGAAGGGTCACAACACCCTGTGGCAGCCGGGCACCGACCACGCCGGTATCGCCACCCAGATGGTGGTGGAGCGCCAGCTCGGCGCCCAGGGCAAGTCGCGTCACGACCTGGGCCGCGACGCCTTCATCGACCGCGTCTGGGAGTGGAAGGCGGAGTCCGGCGGCAACATCACCCGCCAGCTGCGCCGCCTCGGCTCGTCGCTGGACTGGTCGCTCGAGCGCTTC
>JBFFSW010000414.1:0-1724 GCA_041572195.1 Thiohalomonadaceae bacterium
ACACTCCGCCTCCAGCGCATAGGCCACCCTCGACGCGGCGGGCAGACCCCCATCATCCACCGTCGCCAGGGCGGCCCAGCGATGTGATGAGAGCAGCTCCACGGCGGAGCGGCGGATGGTGCTTTTACCCTGTTTCGGTAGGTTTTCCTCAGGCACTCAGCAACGCCCGCGACATCTCCAACCGCTGCTCCGCGCGCCCCTCATCCTCCAGGGCACACTTCTCCATCGCCGGTATCGTGCGCCCATAGAGGTGGGCGTAACGGCCACGCTTCGTGCCGTAGTGGATGAGGTTGGCGGCGATAACGAGATCGACGTAATCAGGCTGCTCTTCGGGGTCGCGGCCGATACGCTCGTGCTCGGCGGCAACCTGAATCAGCTCGGCGGGGAAGTTCCAGTGGGAGAGCAGCAGGGCGCCGACGCGCGGGTGCAGACGCTGTTCGATCAGCTGACAGAGGCGGGCATTGCCGCGCACCTTGGGGTAGTGGTCGAGGAACTGGCGCAGCGGCAGTTTGCCGATGTCGTGCAGCAGCCCGGCGAGGGCGGCCTGCTCGGGGTCGAGGTGATCCTGGCCTTGGGCCAGGGCGTGGCAGAGGGCGCTCACCTTGAGGCCACCGGCGACGAAGCCACGCAGGCGCTGCTTGTCGCGACACCCCTGCATGCCCTGAAGAATGGAGAGCTGGGTGACCAGCGAGCGCACCAGGTTGAGCCCCAGGCGGGTGATGGCCTGCTTGAGCGAGGTGACCTCCTTGCCCGCGCGCATGGCCGAGGAGTTGGCCACCTTGAGCAGGCGTGCGGTGATGGCGGCGTCCTTGGCGATCTCCTGCTCCAGCCGCGCCGGGGTGCAGCTGTCGTCGGCGGTCAGCGCGCGCACGCGCACCGCCACCTCCGGCAGTGAGGGGAGGATGAGGCGATTCTCGCGGATATCGCGCTCAATGAACGCGAGGATTTTCTCTTCCCAATTACTCATTAATTACATCCTTGTCCCGGGTCTTCGCCTGGGTAGGCCAATGCTGACATATGTCGGGTTTTGGCTGAGTGTAGTATGGTCTTCGCCTCACCGCCACCGGAGCCCGTCATGGTCAGCCGCCAATGCCGCGAAGAGCTGCGCCGCGAACGCGGCCAGGCCCTCAAGCGCTACGAAAAACACCGCCGCCGCAACCTCCTGGCCGAGCCGGGGCCGCACCCCTTCATCATCGTCCTCGACCACCTGAAGGCGGGCTTCAACGTGCCGAAGATCTTCCGCACCGCCGAAACCTTCGGCGCCCACGAACTGCACCTCATCGATATCGGCCCCTTCGACCCGGCCCCGGCCAAGGGGGCGCTCAAGAGTGTTCCGGCCCGCTGGCACGAGGAGTTCGACAGCTGCTACCGTGAGCTGAGCGAACGCGGCTACACCCTCTTCACCCTGGAGCCGGATGCCGAGGAGTCGCTGCCGCGGGCGGAGCTGCCGGAGAAATCGGCCTTCATCATGGGCCACGAGGAGATGGGGATCAGCTTCAATCGGGCCGATTACCCCGACATCCGCGCCCTCTCTATCCCCCAGTTCGGCCGCACCCAGAGCCTGAATGTCAGCGTCGCCGCCTCCATCGTCATGTACGAGTATGTGCGTCGTCTGCCAGAGGCTGAGCAATAAATAACCAGATCAGTTATACTGGGCGGTCCAGGTCGCCTAATGCACCCCATTAGCGGCCCCGTATAGCTCCAACCGCGCCGCCCGGCGCAAG
>JBFFSW010000415.1:0-1724 GCA_041572195.1 Thiohalomonadaceae bacterium
ACCACCCAGTCCCGGTCCTTGGGCTCCAGCCCCAGGAGTTTGTCGCGTACCGCGCCGCCGACCAGATAGACCTGCATTGTCCGCCCTTTATCGCTCTAAACCGTGTGGCGGCCAGTGTACCCGAATCACCGCCGCGCGGTGATGCGCAGCCGGGCGTAGCGGCTCTGCAGCGCCGCCGGGGCGAGATAGCCGGGGACGATGGACTCCAGCCGCTGCGGTGAGATGCCCAGCTCGGCCAGGCCGTCGTGTTCACAGCGACTGGGGCGGCTGAGCGAGCGCAGGTTGTCGGGGGTGAGCGGCTTGCCCGGCAGGTACTGCAGGAACTGCGCCTGGATGCGTGAGAGCAGCGGGCCGAGGCCGATGACGGGGCGGTGCAGGCCGGCGCTCTCGGCGCAGTAGCGCACCAGTTCGATGAGGGTGTACTCGCGCGGGCCGCAGAGCTCGTAGTGGCGACCGATGGTGGCAGGGTCGTTGAGGGTGCGGACAAAGGCCTCGACCACATCGCCCACGTAGACCGGACTCAGGCGCGCCCCGGCGGCGGCCAGCGGCAGCAGCGGGCTGAGCCGCAGCAGGGAGGCGAAGCGGTTGAAGAAGCTGTCGCCGGGACCGTAGATCACCGAGGGTCGCAGGGCGGTTACCGCGAGCCCCGGCACGGCCATCACCGCCGCCTCGCCGCGCCCCTTGCTGCGCAGGTAGTCGCTGGGCCCCTCCGGGTCGGCACCCAGGGCGCTCATCTGCAGCAGGCGTCTCACCCCGGCCTGGGCACAGCTCTCGGCGAAGTGGCGCGCCAGGCGCAGGTGCACCCGCTCGAAATCCCCCTTGCGTCGCTCGTAGAGGATGCCGGGCAGGAAGATGGCCGCATCGCAGCCCTGAAGGGCGGTACGCAGGGCCGCCCCATCGCCCGTATCCAGCTCAAAGACCCGGGTATTGGGTAACACCGAGAGCCGCTTCAGCCGCTCACGGTCACGGGCGATGAGGTGCAGTCGGTGACCCTCGGCGACCAGCCGCGCACAGAGATGAGAGCCGACAAAACCGCCGGCGCCGATAACGGCGATGCACTGTCCCCTTCTGCTCATGCCCCCTCCTTTCCCGTACCATGGCTGAATCCTATACTAGGTTTTACACACGCCTGCCGCCACCGTGCGACGATGAAGGAGCCTGCATGAGCTTTATCTCGATCAACCCGGCCACCGGCGAGGAGCTGGCCCGCATCCCCGCCTGGGACGAGGAGCAGCTGGAGGCGGCGCTGGCCGCCGCCGCCAAGGCCCGCCCCGCATGGGCCGCCACCGAGCTGAGCGAGCGCTGCGCCCGGGTGGCCGCCGCCGGGGCGCTGCTGCGCGAGCGGCGCGAGGCGCTGGCGCGGCTCATCAGCCTGGAGATGGGCAAGCTCTACAACGAGGCCCTGGGCGAGGTCGACAAGTGCGCCTGGGTCTGTGACTACTACGCCGAGCAGGGGCCCTCTTTCGTCGCCGACGAGCCGATCGAATCCGACGCCGGGCGCTCGCTGGTGGCCTACCAGCCGCTGGGCACGGTGCTGGCGGTGATGCCCTGGAACTTCCCCCTCTGGCAGGTGTTCCGCTTCGCCGCCCCGGCCCTGGTGGCCGGCAACACCGGCCTGCTCAAGCACGCCTCCAACGTACCCCAGTGTGCCCAGGCCATCGAGCAGATCTTCACCGACGCCGGCCTGCCCACCGGCGTCTTCACCACCCTGATGATCCCCGCCT
>JBFFSW010000416.1:0-1719 GCA_041572195.1 Thiohalomonadaceae bacterium
AGCCCGGGCCGAAACTGGAGATACTGACTCCCGATAAGGAGAGAGTGGCGCCCATGGACGCATCGGAGTTGCGCCTCAAGATTGCCGCGGTGGAGGAGAAGAATCGTCTCATCGTGGCGGAGAATGCGCGCCTGTCGCGTCGTCTGGCGGAGCTGGAGGCCATTATGCGGCGGGTGAGTGAGCAGTTACTGGCAAGGGCGGCGAATAGGCCGGAAAGCCGGCCAGTAAGCAAACCGGTGAGCAAACCGTTCGAGGTGGAAGCTGCGCCGGCTGCACCGGTTCTAGCCAGGGTTGAGTTCAAGGCCAAGGAGCCCGCTTCGTCGATGCCGCTGATCGGCTCATTGCTGGGGCTGGTGGTGATGGTGCTGGCCTTTGCCGCTTATATCTGGCGCCAACGCCGACGGTACTATTACAAGGGGGTCTAGAGTGGCGGGCATCGGCATCTTTGGCGGCACCTTCGACCCGGTTCACTATGGTCATCTGCGTATCGCCACCGAGCTGGCCGAGGCGCTGGGACTGACCGAGCTGCGCATGCTCCCCTCGGCCCAGCCGCCGCACCGCGATGCCCCCGAGGTGAGCGCCGAACAGCGGTGCGAGATGTTGGCCCTGGCCCTGGAAGGGGATGAGCGCTTGCGGATGGATGATCGTGAGCTGCGCCGTCCCGGTCCCTCCTACACGGTCGATACCCTGCGCGAGCTGCGCGCGGAGCTGGGTGATGAGGTGCCACTCTATCTGTTACTGGGCGGCGATGCCTTCCTCAGCCTGCCCGACTGGTATCATTGGCGTGAATTGTTCACGCTGGCGCACATCGTGGTCGCCGCCCGCCCCGGCTGGGAGGCGACGGCGATGTCCGCCGAGCTGGCCGCCGAGGCGGAGAAGGTCATTTTTTTACCGCTGAGCCGTCTGGATATTTCCGCCAGCGATATTCGCACACGCCTCGCCAAGGGGCTGAGCATCCGTTATCTCACGCCGGATCCGGTCCGGCGCTACATCGAAGAGCAGGGTCTATACCGCAAATGAAGAGTGAAGAGTTGAAGGCGTTGGTCATCGATGCCCTGGAGGACCTCAAGGGGGTCGATATCAAGGTGCTCGACGTGAGCGCCAAGACCAGCATGACCGACATCCTGGTGATCGCCGGGGGTAGCTCCAGCCGTCAGGTCAACGCCCTGGCCGGACACGTGGTGGAGAAGGCCAAGGAGGCGGGCTGCCGTCCCCTTGGGGTCGAGGGCGACGAGCAGGGCAGCGGCTGGGTGCTGGTGGACCTGGGGGACGTGGTGGTCCACGTCATGCTCCCCGAGACCCGCGACTTCTACAACCTGGAGAAGCTCTGGGGCGATGACGCCCCGGAGGACGACACCCTCAGCTGATGCGTATCCACCTCATCGCCGTCGGCAGCAAGATGCCCCGCTGGGTCGATGAGGGCTACGCCGAGTACGCCAAGCGTCTGCCGCCGGAGTGCGCCCTGGAGCTGCGCGAGATCCCGGCGGGCAAGCGCGGCAAGGGGGCCGACATCGCCCGTCTCACCCGCATCGAGGGGGAGAAGATGGGCGAGGCCATCCCCAAGGGGGCCCGGGTGGTGGCGCTGGAGGTGAAGGGCAAACCCTGGTCCACCGAACAGCTCTCCGAACGGCTGGATTTCTGGATGGGCGAGGGGCGCGACATCGCCCTGCTGGTGGGTGGCCCCGAGGGGATCGAACCGGCGCTCAGCGCCCAGGCCGA
>JBFFSW010000417.1:0-1719 GCA_041572195.1 Thiohalomonadaceae bacterium
AGGCTCTTGATGAACCACTGAGTCCAATAACACCCGATGTAGCGGTGGCTGTCAAAGAGTTTCACCCCTGCCTCACCTGGAGATAGAACGATGCAGCAGCGCCGACTTGGCCACAGCGATATCCACGTCAGCATCATCTGCCTGGGCACCATGACCTTTGGCGAGCAGAACAGCGAGGCGGAGGGGCACGCGCAACTGGAGTACGCGCTGGAGCACGGCGTCAACTTCATCGACACCGCCGAGCTCTACGCCATCCCGCCGAAGGCGGAGACCTACGGTCGCACCGAGGCGATCATCGGCAGCTGGCTGGCGAAGCGGGGAAGGCGTGACGATGTGGTGATCGCCTCGAAGATCGCCGGTCCCGGCGGTGACTGGCTGCCGCATATCCGCGAGGGCAAGAGCTGCTTCGACCGCGCCAATATCGAGGCGGCCCTGAACGATTCGCTCAAGCGCCTGAACACCGACTATATCGACCTCTATCAGCTGCACTGGCCGGAGCGGCGCACCAACTATTTCGGCCGTCTCGGCTACGAGCCGGACGACGAGCCCTTCACCGCCATCGAGGAGACCCTGTCGGTCCTCAAGGAGCAGGTGGACGCGGGCAAGATTCGCGCCGTTGGTCTCTCCAACGAGAGCGCCTGGGGGGTGATGAAATTTGTTGAGGTGGCCGAGCGCCTGGGGCTGCCGCGGGTGGTGAGCGTGCAGAACCCCTACAGCCTGCTCAATCGCAGTTTTGAGGTGGGTTTGGCGGAGGTGGCCCACCGCGAGGGGGTGGGGCTGCTGGCCTACTCGCCGCTGGGCTTTGGCGTGCTTTCGGGCAAGTACCTGGATAACAGCGCCGCGGAAAACGCCCGCCTGCGCCTGTTCCCCGACTACGACCGCTACTCCAACGAGCAGGCGCTGGCGGCCACCGCCGAATACGCCGCCCTGGCCCGCGAACACGGCCTGAGCCCGGCGGGCATGGCCCTGGCCTACGTCAACTCACGCCCCTTCCTCACCAGCAATATCATCGGCGCCACGACGATGGCGCAGCTGGAGGAGAACATCGCCTCGGCGGGGGTGGTGCTGAGTGAGGAGTTGCTGGAGGGGATCGAGGCGATTC
The DNA here is from genome assembly GCA_041572195.1 of Thiohalomonadaceae bacterium. Classification (GTDB taxonomy): domain Bacteria; phylum Pseudomonadota; class Gammaproteobacteria; order Thiohalomonadales; family Thiohalomonadaceae; genus JBFFSW01. Next base: position 1,103 of record JBFFSW010000417.1, read on the forward strand.
ACACCCGTCACCCTTATCCTAGTCCCTGAGCACGTTGTGGCTGAGCATCCAGCGCGCGGTTTCGTAGTAGGCGCGGGTGACGCGCCCCAGCTCGGCGGCGCGCTCGGGGTAGCGCTGGTCGAGGTTGCGGCGCGGCTCGTCGGCGTCGATGCGGTGTAGCGAGCCGCGGTTGCCCTGCACGCTGGCTTGGTAGAAGAAGCCGTGCCCGTCGATGACGCCGATCTGCGTGTCGCGAGCGTGGCGGATGACGAAGGCGTAGCGCTCGTCGTCGAAACGCTCATCTAAGAGGTCGCGCCCCAGGGTGGTGGCGGTGTAGGACTGGCCCGCCAGCGCCGCCAGGGTCGGCAGCACATCCAGCTCCGAGGCGGGCTTGGACTCGCGTGAGGGTGCCAGCAGTCGGGGGCCGTAGATGATGAAGGGCACCCGGTTCAGCCCCAGCGCCAGCTGGGTCTCGGCCTTGCTGGTGTGCTCGCCGGCGTCACCCCAGATGCCGTGATCGCCGAAGAAGGCGAACAGGGTGTTGTCGAAATAGGGGGTGGCCTTGGCCAGCTCCATGAAGCGGCCGACGCTCTGGTACATGAAGCGTTAGCTGTTGTACTCATCGTTGGACTCGAAGC
>JBFFSW010000418.1:0-1715 GCA_041572195.1 Thiohalomonadaceae bacterium
AACCGCAACAGCGTCATCGTCGTCGACCTTCGCGCCGACCCCACCCCCCTCATCGAGCTGGGGGCCGAGGCGCTGCGCGAGCGGCTCTACACCCGCCGCGCCGATCTACCCGAGGGGGTCGCGCCGGTGCCGCTCAAGCAGCTGCACATCAACAAGTGCCCTGTGATCGCACCGGCCAGGACCCTGGACCCGGAGACCGCCGCACGCCTCGACATCGACATCGACGCCTGCCTGCGCCACCACGCCCTGCTGGCCGACACCCCGGGACTGGCGGAGAAGATACGCGCGGTCTTCAGCGACAACCCCTACGAGGGGGAGTCCCGCGATGTCGACGCCGCCCTCTACGACGGCTTCCTCAGTGACGCCGACCGCGCCAAGTGCGACGAGGTGCGTGAGGCCACCCCGGCGCAGCTGGCCGATCTTACCTGGCGCTTCGACGACGAGCGCCTGCCCGAGCTGCTGTTCCGCTACCGCGCCCGCAACTGGCCCGAATCCCTGTCCGAGGACGAACGCGAACAGTGGGAGGAGTACCGCTACCAGCGACTGGCCGAGGCCGAGGGCGGCGGCAATCTCACCCTCGACGACTACTTCGAACATATTGAACGGCTGCGCGAGGAGCGCGCCGAGGACGCCAGGGCACAGGCCCTGCTCGATGAGCTGGAGGAATACGGCCACTCCCTGATGGCCTGAGGAGAACGCGCATGAGTGACGAACGCCTGCCGCTGCTGATCGAGGCGGAACACCTGGAGGACCTGCTCGGCGAGGAGGGGCTGCTGATCGTCGACCTCAGCCGCGAGCAGACCTACGCCGAGCTGCATGTACCCGGCGCCATCCACCTGGACTACGCCGCCCTGGTACAGATGCAGAAGCCGGTGATGGGCCTCAATCCCGACGAGGCGCCGCTAAGCGAAACCCTCTCCGCCATCGGCCTCACCCCGGAGAGCTACGTCATCGCCTACGACGACGAGGGCGGCGGCAAGGCCGCGCGCCTGCTCTGGACCCTGGAGCTGATCGGCCACCCGCACTACGCCCTGCTCAACGGCGGCCTGCACACCTGGGCCAACGACGGCCACCCGCTGGAGCGCACCCCCAACGCCCCCAGCCCCAGCGACTATCAGGCCCACTACATCGCCGACCACCCCGCCCTGGCCGACGCCGACTACATCATCGCCCACCTCGACGACCCCCGCACCGCCCTGCTCGACGTGCGCTCCGAACTGGAGTATCAGGGGATCAAACGCTTCGCCGAACGCGGCGGCCACATCCCCGGCGCGGTCAACATCGAATGTACCCAGTTCATGGACCAGGGCCGCAACCTGCGCCTCAAGCCCGACGCCGAATGCCGCGCCCTTTTAGAGGCCCACGGCATCGACCGCGACAAGGAAGTAATCACCTACTGCCAAACCCACCACCGCTCCGCCTACAGCTGGTTCGTGCTGCATTATCTGGGCTATGCGGTGAGGGGGTATCCGGGGTCGTGGTCGGATTGGGGGAATAGGGAGGATACGCCGGTGGAGTCAACGTAAAACCGTGACGTTGTCATTGCGAGGAGCGGGAGCGACGCGGCAATCTGGGCCTTTCGGATACTCTTATGTAGGATGTGGTGAGCGGAGCGAACCGCATCAACATTCCCTTTTATATATCTTTTTGTAGATTATCAGCTATCCGAACAAGCGACTTATCTATTGCTTTCAGCTTACGTATGTACGGGTCTT
>JBFFSW010000419.1:0-1713 GCA_041572195.1 Thiohalomonadaceae bacterium
CAAACGGGTCAGCGGGCGGCTCAGGCTGCCGGGCAAGCCCAGGGTCGAGGGCTAGGAGATCCACGCCGGAGTGAGTGAAGGCCCGGCCCTGGAGAACCCCGCCGCCCAGCTCGATAACGGCCTGAGCGATGGTGTGATATCCGCCGACGGGCAGATCCTCGGCAGCTATCTACACGGCCTCTTCGACCACCCCGAGGCCTGCGCCGCGCTGCTCGCCTGGGCCGGTCTCGATCAGGCCGAGCAAGAGGCCCCCGACTACCGCGCCCTGCGCGAGGCGGCCATCGAGCGGCTGGCCGACGCGGTGGACGAGCATCTGGATATGGGCGCCATCGCCGCCCTGCTCGAATAGCCCCCGCCCATCCCGTACAATATCCCCCTGTTACCGATTCCGAGCCGAGGATCCCATGTCCACATTTGTCGACAACCTGCAGGCGATGCCACCGGTCAACCACCTGGCGGCGCTGGAGCTCTACCGCGAGGGTGACAACTCCCCCCTCGCCGTGCTGGAGAACAAGCCCGGTCAGGCCGGTTCCCTGCGCCTCTACTACGCCCTCGGCCAGCGCTTCGGCGTGATCAACGCCGAGGCCGCCGAGGAGGGGCTGCGCCTCTACGCCGAGCACACCGCCGATGCCGAGGCCAACCCCGGCAAGCACCCCAACATCGATCGCCTCTTCGCCCTGCGCGCTGAGGGCAGCAGCCTCAGCCTGCGGGAAATAGAAAAAGAACCCGGAGACTGCGCATGAACGAACCCGTCGTCATCATCGGCACCGGCGAGATGGCCGGTGTCTTCGCCCGCGGCTTTCTCAAGCTAGGCCACCCGGTCTTCCCGGTCACCCGCCAGATGGATATGGCCGAGGTTGCCAGGGCCCTGGTCAAACCCGCACTGGTGCTGCTGAGCGTCGGCGAGGCGGACCTGCACCCGGCGCTGGAGAGCATCCCCGCCGAGTGGCGTGACCGCCTCGGCCTGCTGCAGAACGAGCTGCTGCCGCGCGACTGGCAGGCCCACAACCTCGCCAACCCCACCGTGGTCTCGGTCTGGTTCGAGAAGAAGAAGGGGCAGGACTACAAGGTGCTGGTCCCCTCACCGGTCTTCGGCCCCGCCGCCGGCCTGCTCTGCGCCGCCCTCGAGGCGCTGGAGATTCCCAGCTGGGCGCTGGCTGACGCCGCCGAGCTGGAGTTCGAACTGGTGCGCAAGAACGTCTACATCCTCACCACCAACCTCGCCGGACTCGACCTGGAGCCGGGCACCGACGTGGAGGCGCTGTGGGGCCAGCACCGCGAGCTGGCGCTGGAGGTGGCCAACGAGGTGATGGATATCCAGTTCCACCTCATCGGCCACGAGCTGGACCGTCAGCGGCTTATCGACGGCATGGTCGAGGCCATCGACGGCGACCTGGAGCACAAGTGCATGGGCCGCTCGGCCCCGGCACGCCTGGCCCGCAACCTCACCTTCGCCGACGAGGCGGGCCTGGCGGTGCCCAAGCTGCGGCAACTGGCGCGCCACGGCTAGGCCATGTCCCCCGCACCCACCGCCTGTCCGGCCGGGAAGGCCAGGCCGCTGACGCTGAGCGCGCTCGCCGCGCTCGGCTACTGGCTGCTGGAGGCGGTGCTCCACTCGCCACTACCGGGCGATCTCCACGAGCTATCGAAACGCCTGCTAATCACCGCCCTGCTGCTGACCATCGGCCTGCTGGTGCGGCACGCCCAGCGCCG
>JBFFSW010000420.1:0-1711 GCA_041572195.1 Thiohalomonadaceae bacterium
GATGTCGATGCCGCCGAGCGCCTGTCCAAGGAGCTGAGGGGGGAGGGCATCGAGATCCTCTCCGGTGAAGAGGGGCTGCTGCGCATCGCCGCCCTGGATGAGGTGCAGCAGGTGATGGCCGCCATCGTCGGCGCCGCCGGCCTGCCGCCCACCCTGGCCGCCGCCCGCGCCGGTAAGCGGGTGCTGCTGGCCAACAAGGAGGCGCTGGTGATGTCTGGCCACCTGTTCATGGAGGAGGTGCGCGCCGGTGGCGCCGAGCTGCTGCCCATCGACTCCGAGCACAACGCCATCTTCCAGTGCATGCCCACCGACTTCGCCGACGGCCTGGCGCGCGTCGGCGTCAGTCGCATCCTGCTCACCGCCTCCGGCGGTCCCTTCCGCGACACCCCGATCGAGACCCTGGCCACGGTCACCCCGGAGCAGGCGGTGGCCCACCCCAACTGGTCGATGGGGCGCAAGATCTCGGTCGATTCGGCCAGCATGATGAACAAGGGGCTGGAGCTGATCGAGGCGTGCTGGCTGTTCGATACCACCCCGGATAAGGTCCAGGTGGTGATTCACCCGCAGAGCGTCATTCACTCCATGGTGCAGTACGTGGACGGCTCGGTGCTGGCGCAGCTGGGCAACCCGGACATGCGCACCCCCATCGCCCACGCCATGGCCTGGCCCGAGCGCATGCACTCCGGGGTGGCCGAGCTGGATATCTTCGATGTGGCGCGGCTGGATTTTCAGGCCCCCGACCTCCAGCGCTTCCCCTGCCTGCGCCTGGCGATGGAGGCGATGGAGCGTGGCGGCACCGCCCCGGCCATCCTCAACGCCGCCAACGAGGTGGCGGTGGAGGCCTTCCTCGACGAGCGCATCCCCTTCACCGACATCCCACGACTGATCGAGTCGGTGTTGGAGCGTAGCGACATCAGCCCGGCGGATGAGCTGGGGCAGGTGTTCGCCGCCGATGCCGCCGCCCGCGCTGCCGCCGGTGAGTGGCTAGAGGGGGCGCGTCGCTGATGCTCGACACCCTGCAGCTGTTGCTCACCCTGGTGCTCGCCCTCGGCCTGCTGATCGCGGTGCACGAGTTCGGCCACTACTGGGTGGCGCGCAAGCTGGGGGTGAAGGTGCTGCGCTTCTCCATCGGCTTCGGCAAACCGCTGTGGAGTCGCACGGCCGGGGCCGACAATACCGAATACGTCATCGCCGCCTTCCCCCTGGGGGGCTATGTGAAAATGCTCGACGAACGCGAGGGTGAGGTGGACGAGGCGGAACTTCACCGTGCCTTCAACCGTCAGAGCGTGAAGGCGCGCTTCGCCATCGTCTTCGCCGGACCGCTGTTCAACCTGATCTTCGCGGTGTTCGCCTTCTGGCTGATGTTCCTGGCCGGGGTGCCGGGGATGAAGCCCATTCTCGGTGAGGTGGCCGAGGCTACCCCGGCCTACGAGGCGGGACTCTACGCCGGTCAGCAAGTGCTGGCGGTGGAGGGAGAGGAGACACCCACCTGGGAGACCTTCCTCGAGGCGCTGTTGCCGGCGGTACTGCTGCGCGAGCCGCTGAGTCTGACCGTCGATGACGGCGGTCTGGCGCGCGAGCGCCGCGTCGATTTGAGCGATTTGCCGCGTGATGCCGAGGGGCCGGAGCTGCTCAAGCGCACCGGCTTCCGCCTCTACCGCCCCAAACAGGCGCCGGTGCTCAAGTCGGTGAAAGAGGGTGGCCCCGCGGC
>JBFFSW010000421.1:0-1710 GCA_041572195.1 Thiohalomonadaceae bacterium
CCTGCAGGCGGGCCAAGCGCGCCTTTTTCACCTCCAGCGGCACATCATCGGGCAGGCTGGCGGCCGGGGTACCGGGGCGCGGGCTGTAGATGAAGCTGAAGCTGGGGTCGAAGCCGACTTCTTCGATCAACTGCATGGTCGCCTCGAAGTCGGCCTCGGTCTCGCCGGGGAAACCGACGATAAAATCGGAGGAGAGGCAAATATCCGGGCGCAGCTCGCGCAGGCGGCGGATCTTCTGTTTGTACTCCAGCGCGGTGTGGCCGCGCTTCATCTGCGCCAGGATACGGTCGGAGCCGCTCTGCAGCGGCAGGTGCAGGAAGCTGACTAGTTCCGGCACCTCGGCATAGGCCTGGATCAGGCTGTCACTCAGTTCCACCGGGTGGGAGGTGGTGTAGCGGATGCGGTCGATGCCGTCGATGGCGGCCACATAGTGCAGCAGCAGCGCCAGGTCGGCGATCTCGCCGTCGTGCATCTCGCCGCGGTAGGCGTTGACGTTCTGTCCCAGCAGGTTGACCTCGCGCACCCCCTGCTGTGCCAGCGCCGCCACCTCGGCGATGACATCGTCAAACGGGCGGCTCACCTCCTCGCCACGGGTGTAGGGCACCACGCAGAAGGTGCAGTACTTGGAGCAGCCCTCCATGATGGAGACGAAGGCGGTCGGCCCCTCGGCACGGGGCTCTGGCAGGCGGTCGAACTTTTCGATCTCGGGGAAGGAGATGTCGACCACGCTGCGCCGGTGGGCCCACACCTCGCCCAGCATCTCGGGCAGCCGGTGCAGGGTCTGCGGCCCGAACACCAGATCGACGTAGGGCGCACGCTGACGAATGGCCTCCCCCTCCTGACTGGCGACGCAGCCGCCGACACCGATGACCAGTTCGGGATTGGCCGCCTTCAGCTCCTTCCAGCGGCCGAGCAGCGAGAAGACCTTCTCCTGCGCCTTCTCGCGCACCGAGCAGGTATTGAGCAGCAGCACATCGGCCGCCTCGGGCGACTCGGCCGCCTCCAGGCCGCAGTTCACCCCGAGTACATCGACCATCTTGGCCGAATCGTACTCGTTCATCTGGCAACCGAAGGTCTTGATATAGACGGAACGGGGCATATTCGCTATCGATATGAAAAAGGGGGCGCTATTGTACGGGGAAAAGGACCGAGCCGCCAGTAATAACAGGGGCTTAGCGGGATACCGGCAGCGCCGACCACTCGGCAAATGACTCGGCACTCAGCCGTTGGTGCCAGTCACGCAGTTCCGTTGCCGCTTCGGTGTTTCCCAGACGCTCGTTGACCGTCACCAGATCGCCCAGCACCGCGACGGTTCCGGCCCGATCCAGCATCCAGCTGCGCACCGACAGGGCGCGACGCAACAGTCCCTCGGCATCGTCCCACTTCTCCTGTTGCATGCGCAGGCGCGCCTGGGCCTGCAACGTCGCCGCGATACCCCGGCGGTCGGCGGCCAGCTTGTAGGCATCCAGCGCCCGTGCCAGGTGCTCAGTGGCCGTGTCCAGCCGGCCGTCCTCCACGGCCATACGGGCCTTGAGGCGCTCAAGCAGCGCCTCGATGGCGGGACGCTCCTTGAAGATCTCGCTTTTCAGTGCGTTCGACAGCCGCGCCATCCACAAGCGCGCCTCGGTCTGTGAGTATTCACTGGCGATACGCGCGCGGCTGGCCATGGCGCTTAATTCCTCTTCACTCGGCGTACCGATCACCCTGCCG
>JBFFSW010000422.1:0-1708 GCA_041572195.1 Thiohalomonadaceae bacterium
GATAACGGCCAGCACCTGCTGATCGGCGCCTATCACGAGACACTGCGCCTGCTACGGGAGGCGGGTGCCGATGAGGGTGAAGCCTTTTTGCGTATGCCCCTGACCCTGCGGGTGGATGCGCTGGATGGCGACGGCATCCTGCTCAAAGCCCCCACCCTGCCCGCGCCGCTGCATCTGGCCGCCGCTCTGCTGTCGGCGAAGGGGCTCTCCCTGGGCGAGCGGTTGGCCGCCCTGCGCATGAGCCTGTCGCTGCAACTCTCGGGTTTTAAACTGGCCCAGGATTGCAGCGTTTCCGAGCTGCTGCGCCGCCACCGCCAGCCGCCGCAGCTGATCGAGATGCTGTGGGAGCCGCTCTGCCTGGCGGCCCTCAACACCCCGGCCGAGAGTGCATCGGCGGCCGTCTTCCTGCACGTGCTCCGAGAGAGCTTCGCCCACCGTCGCGCCGACTCCGACCTGCTCATCCCGCGTCGTCCGCTGGGGGAGCTGTTCGCCCGCCCGCTGGCTGAGGCCATCGAACGCCACGGCGGTCATATCGATACTCGGTGTAGGGTCAGCGCCCTGAAGATCGTAGAGGGTGAACTGCGCGGGGTTTGGGTTCGCGAACGGCTGATCGAGACGCGCCGGGCCATCATCGCCCTGCCCCCGCACGCCGCCGAGCGGCTGATCGATGGGATCGAGGTCCAGGGGAGTGAGCCCATCGTCACCGTCTATCTCCAATACGATGAGTCGGCACGCCTGGAACCGCCCATGCGCGGCGCGGTCGACGGTTTCGTTCAGTGGGTGTTTGATCGCCGGGTGGTGGGTCAACCTGGCCTGCTGGCGGTGGTGATCAGCGGCGACGGCGAGCACATGGCGCTGGGTAACGATGCCCTCATCGCCCGCTGCGTGGAGGAGCTGGGGCGTCTATATGGCCTCGGCCAACCGCACGCCACCAGGGTGATCCGCGAGCGTCGCGCCACCTTCCACTGCGGCATCGACATCGACTCGCGCCGACCCGGCTTGAGGACACCCATCAAAGGGGTGTGGCTGGCCGGGGATTTCACCCAACCCGGCTACCCCGCGACCCTCGAAGCGGCGGTGCGATCCGGGGTACAATGCGCCCGCCTTGCCCAATCAGCCTGAGGTTATTTCCATGTCCGAGCAGAACCCCTCCCAGTACCAGGCCCCGGCCGACCTCCTCAAGGGGCGCATCGTCCTCGTCACCGGCGCCGGTTCCGGCATCGGCGCCGCCGCCGCCAAGGCCTACGCCGCGCACGGCGCCACCGTGGTGCTGCTCGGGCGCACCACCCGCAAGCTGGAAGAGGTGTACGACGCCATCGTCGCCGCCGGTGGCCCTGAACCGGCCATCTACCCGATGAACCTGGAGGGGGCCTCGCCCAAGGACTACACCGACATGGCCGAGGTACTGCAGAGGGAGTTCGGTCGCCTCGACGGCATTCTCCACAATGCCTCCATCCTTGGTGCCCTCACCCCGCTGGGGCAGTATGACATCGAGCAGTGGTCCAAGGTGATGCAGGTCAACCTCAACGCCCCCTTCCTGATTACCCGCGCCTGCCTCGACCTGCTCAAGGCCTCGGAGGATGCCTCGGTGGTCTTCACCAGCTCCTCGGTGGGGCGCCAGGGACGCGCCTACTGGGGCGCCTACGCCATCTCCAAGGCGGCCAACGAAAACATGATGCAGATCTGGGCCGACGAGTTGGAGGTGAAC
>JBFFSW010000423.1:0-1704 GCA_041572195.1 Thiohalomonadaceae bacterium
GAAGACCTCGCGATTCTTCACCATCGTCTTCAGTTCGATGGCGCGGTCGATCAGGCGCTCCAGCTCTTCGCTGCTCAGGTCCAGCAGGGTCAGGAAGTGGCGTACGGCCATGGTGCCCTCCTTACTTTGGCTCGTTCTCGTTGACGAAGCGCACGATCAGCTCGATCAGTCGCGCCACCAGGTCGTCGGCCTGCTCGTCGCTGAGCACCAGCGGCGGCAGCAGGCGTATGGTGTTGAGGGCGGTGACGTTGATCAGCAGCCCCTCCTCCAGGGCCATGGCCACCAGCGCGCCGCAGGGGCGATCCAGCTCGACGCCAATCATCAGCCCCTGACCACGGATATCGACGATGTACTCCTCCTCGCCCAGGCCCAGCTCCAGGGCGGTGACGATGCGCAGCCCCAGCTCCTCGGCGCGGTCGTACAGCTGCTCGCCCTCCAGGGTGTCGAGCACCGCACGGCCCACGGCGCAGGCCAGCGGGTTGCCGCCAAAGGTGGAGCCGTGGTTGCCGGGCTGGAACAGCTCGGCGGCCGAGCCGCGGGCCAGGCAGGCGCCGATGGGCATGCCGTTGCCCAGGCCCTTGGCCAGGGTCATCACGTCGGGGGTGACGCCGCTCTTCTGGAATGCGAACAGCGCGCCGGTGCGGCCCATGCCGGTCTGGATCTCGTCCAGCATCATCAGCCAGCCGTTGGCGTCGCACAGCTCGCGCACCTTGCTCAGGTAATCCTCGGCGGGGACGTGCACGCCGCCCTCGCCCTGCACCGGCTCGATGAGCACGGCGACGATCTCCTTGTTGTGGCGGGCGACGTTCTCCATCGACTCGATGTCGTCGTAGGGGACGCGCACGAAGCCCTTCACCAGCGGCTCGAACCCGGCCTGCACCTTGCGGTTGCCGGTGGCGCTGAGGGTGGCCATGGTGCGGCCGTGGAAGCTGTTCTCGGCGACGATGACGGTGGGGTTGTCGATGCCCTTCTGGTGACCGTAGAGGCGCGCCAGTTTTATCGCCGCCTCGTTGGCCTCGGCGCCGGAGTTGGCGAAGAACACCTTGTCCATCCCCGCGCGGGAGCAGAGCGCCTCGCCCAGGGCCTCCTGGTGGGGGATGCCGTAGAGGTTGGAGGTGTGCACCAGGCGCCCGGCCTGCTCACAGATGGCGGCGGTGATCGCCGGGTGGGCGTGGCCGAGGTTACAGACGGCGATGCCGCTGAGGGCGTCCAGGTAGACGCGGCCCTCGGTGTCCCACAGGCGGGCACCCTCGCCGCGCTCGAAGGCGACCGGAAGGCGGGCGTAGGTTGTCATCAGTGCGTTCGACATGAGCCTCTATTCCCCAAGCTCCAAAAACAAAAAGGCGGTCCCTGATGAGGGACCGCCGGTCCGAATTAAGCGGGTAATAGTACCGGTGCTATCTATAGATGGCAACCGGGCGCGGATCAGCCTGCGGGGACGTGCAGGCCGTGCATGAAGCCGGTCATGGCCAGCAGCATGGGCACTGAGAGAACCACGTTGGTGCGCGAGGCCATCAGCGCCACGACCTTGGCCTTGGCGATCACCTCGGGGGCGTGCTGCTGGCCGTCGAGGCCGAGGATCTTCTTCTGGTTGGGCCAGATCAGCACCCAGACGTTGAACAGCATGATGGTGCCCAGCCAGGCGCCCATGCCGATCACCTCGTAGCCGTTGGCGAAGGTGAAGGCGGCGACCACGCCGGAGCC
>JBFFSW010000424.1:0-1703 GCA_041572195.1 Thiohalomonadaceae bacterium
CCAGGCGCAGCACCAGCATGCGCCCCTCACCCAGCTCCAGCGCCTCGCTGTTGAGAGCGTCGACCTTGACAGTCTCGGCGAAGGCGGCGTTACGCACGCGATCATCGGCGGCCACCCCGTCACCCTCGCCACGACTGAAGAGCGCGCTGCGCTGGATCTCCAGTCCCAGGACGTCGGCGGCCGGGACCAGGCTGTCCGAGTGCTCGTAGCTGAGGTTGGCCAGCTGCTCGGCCATCTCGAAGTAACGCTCCTCGGCCTGGCGCTGTTTAATCTCGTCTCGAATCGAATCGGCCACCTCGGCGAAGGGCTGCTGCTCGCCACCCTCAACCGCCTCCAGCTTGATCAGGTGCCAGCCGAAGGCGCTCTTCACCGGCTCACTCACCTGGCCCGCCTGCAGGGCGAAGGCGGCCTCCTCGAAGGCCGGGTCCATGATGCCGCGACCGAAGAAGCCCAGGTCGCCGCCCTGAGCGGCGGAGCCCGGGTCCTCCGAGTACTGCCTGGCCAGCTCGGCGAAGTCGCCACCCTCGGCCAGCTTGGCACTCACCTCATCGAGGCGGGTCATATCCTCCCTGATGAGGATGTGACGGGCGTGACGCTGCTCCGGCGCGCGGTAGCTGGCGACATTGCTGTCGTACTGGATGCGCACCTCCTCGTCGCTCACCTCGATAGCGGCGGCCAGGGCATCGATGCTCAGCTGCAGGTACTCCACCGCCACCTGCTCGGGGGCCATGAAGGCATCGGCATGGTCATTGTAATAGGCCTGGATCTTCGCCTCATCGACGACCACGGCCTCGCTGCGTTTGGCGTGCGAGAGCAGCAGGTAGCCGAAGTCACGGCTCTGGTTACGCAGGCGCAGCTGCATTGCCTGCTCGGCAGCGGTGACGAACTCAGAGTTGGCGATCCCCTCCTCCAGCTGCGAGACCAGCAGGTCCATACGCACCTGCTGTTCGAAGTAGGCCGGGGACATCCCCTGGCGCTGCAGCAGGTTGCGGTAGGCCTCGTCGGAGAAGGCACCGCCCTCCCTGAAGGCCTCGATGGAGGCGATGGCCGAGGCCACCTGCTCGTTGGCGATGCGCATGTCGGCACCGGCGGCGGCCTGCAACAGCAGTTCACGCTCGATCAGGGAGTCCAGCACCTGCGCCTTCATGGTCTCTTCGGGGAAGAGATCGGGGCGGAAGTTGGCGCCGAACATCTGCTGCAGACGTTCGCGCTGCATACGGTAGGCCTGCTGCAGTCGCCCCTGGCTGATCTCGGCGTCGTTGACGCTGGCCGCGGCAGGCTCCTCTCCACCACCCACGTACTGGTGAACACCCCAGAGGGCGAAGGGAATGATAATCAGAATGACGATAATCCAGGCGATAACGCCCTGCGCCCTGTCACGGATAAACTGGAGCATGATGAGCTCTATCCTGCTTGTTGTCGTGGTACGAAAAAAATAAAAAAGGGCGCAGCTTGTGCGGCTGCGCCCTTTCGGTATGGCGGAGTGGACGGGACTCGAACCCGCGACCCCCGGCGTGACAGGCCGGTATTCTAACCAGCTGAACTACCACTCCTGAATAACGACTCTTGGTGGGTGCTGAGGGACTTGAACCCCCGACCCTCGCCTTGTAAGGGCGACGCTCTCCCAACTGAGCTAAGCACCCGGGAAAAGAGCGTTAGTTTACGGCATCCTTCAGGGCTTTGCCAGCCTTGAAGCTGGGCAC
>JBFFSW010000425.1:0-1694 GCA_041572195.1 Thiohalomonadaceae bacterium
GCTCTGTTGATCCTCCTTGGGGTGGCGCTGTTCGCCCTGCTCACCGCGAGCTTCTCCGCCTTCTTCCTGCAGCGCGACATCAACAAGGTGGAGCGCGATATCGAGCGCGACGTGGACCGGGTGGAGCAGGAGGAGGAGGATATCAAGAGCAGCCTCAAGCGACTCAACCTGACCCTGAGCCGGATCGAGCAGCGCCTGGAGAGCCTGGAGAAGCGGGTTGGCAGGGAAGATGATGAGTTTCGGCGCTGAATTTTGCCCCACTTTCGGCTAGCATACGCACCCATGCCGAACACCAACACCAAGACCCGCTTCGCCCCCAGCCCCACCGGCTTCATCCACCTGGGTAACGCCCGCACCGCGCTCTTCTCGGCGCTGCTGGCGCGCCGTGACGGTGGCCGCTTCCTGCTGCGCATCGAGGATACCGACGCCGAGCGCAGCCGCGCCGAGTTCGTCCACGCCCTGCAGGAGGACCTCTACTGGCTGGGGCTGGAGTGGCAGGAGGGGCCGGTGGCCGGTGGCGATCTCGGGCCCTACCACCAGTCCGAGCGCGGTGGGCTCTATGCCGACTACTACCAGAGTCTGGAGGAGGCGGGGCACGCCTACCCCTGCTTCTGCACCGAGCAGGGGCTCTCCCTCAGCCGCAAGGCCCAGCTCAACGCCGGTCGACCGCCGCGCTACAGCGGCAAGTGCGCCCGTCTCAGCAATGATGAGCGCCAGGCCAAACTGGACGAGGGGCTACCCCATACCCTGCGCTTCCGGGTGCCGGAGGGGGAGATCGGCTTCGACGACCAGGTGCGCGGCGAACAGCGCTACCAGGGCGCGGATATCGGCGACTTCATCATCCGCCGCGCCGACGGCAGCCCCGCCTTCTTCTTCTGCAACGCGGTGGACGATGCGCTGATGCAGGTCAGTGCGGTGATGCGCGGCGAGGACCACATCAGCAACACCCCGCGTCAGCTGATGATCCTCCAGGCCCTGGGGCTGGAGGCCCCCGGCTATGGTCACATCTCCATGATCGTCGGCCACGACGGCGCTCCGCTCTCCAAGCGCCACGGGAGCCGCAGCCTGCGCGAGCTGCGCGAGGCGGGCTACCTGCCCGCGGCGGTGCTCAACTACCTGGCCCGCCTCGGCCACCGCTACGACGAGGACGTGCTCTACAGCCTGGATGAGCTGGCCGCGCGCTTCGAGTTCGAGCGCCTCAGCCGTCCCCCCGCCAGGTACGACCCGCACCAGCTGCTGCACTGGCAGCACAAGGCACTGGAGGCGCTGGATGACGAGTCGCTGTGGGCGTGGATGGGCGAGCCGGTGCACCAGCTGGTGCCGGATGAACACCGCCAGGCCTTCGTCGAGGCGATCCGCCCCAATATCAGCTTCCCCGAGCACGCCCTGGGCTGGGCCGAGGCCATCTACCGCGACCCGCTCAACCTCGACGACGACTGCCGCGAGGTGGTGGCCGAGGCGGGCTCCAGCTTCTTCCAGGCGGCGCTGGCGGCGCTGGATGAGCACCCGGAGGAGTTCAAGGCCCTGGCCGACGCGGTCAAGGTGGCCACTGGTGCCAAGGGCAAGGGGCTGTTCATGCCGCTGCGCGCCGCCCTGACCGGCGCCACCGGCGGTCCGGAGATGGGGCGGGTCTTCCCGCTGCTGGGGCCGGAGCGCTGCCGCGCGCGCCTCACCGCCTGCCTCGGATAGAGTAA
>JBFFSW010000426.1:0-1693 GCA_041572195.1 Thiohalomonadaceae bacterium
CGAGGAAGGGGTAGAACAGGCCGATGGCGTTGGAGCCACCGCCGATGCAGGCGACCAGGGCATCGGGCAGGCGGCCGGTCTCCTCCGCCATCTGCACCTTGGCCTCCTCGCCGATCACCGCCTGGAAGTCACGTACCAGCGCTGGATAGGGGTGGGGGCCGGCAACCGTGCCGATGATGTAGAAGGTGTCATCGACGTTGGTCACCCAGTCACGCATCGCCTCGTTGAGGGCATCTTTAAGGGTCTTGGAGCCGGAGGTGACCGGCACCACCTTGGCGCCCAGCAGGGTCATGCGGAAAACGTTGATCTTCTGCCGCTCGATATCCTCGGCGCCCATGTAGACCACGCACTCCATGCCGTAGCGGGCACAGACGGTGGCGGTGGCCACGCCGTGCTGACCGGCGCCGGTCTCGGCGATGATGCGCTTCTTGCCCATGCGTCGGGCCAGCAGCGCCTGGCCGACGGCGTTGTTAATCTTGTGCGCACCGGTGTGGTTGAGGTCCTCGCGCTTGAGCCAGATCTGCGCGCCGCCGAGCTTCTCACTCCAGCGTTTGGCATGGTAGACGGGCGAGGGACGGCCGACGAAGTGCTTGAGCTCGTGGGCCAGCTCGGCCTTGAACTCCTCATCGTCCTTGTAACGGTCGTAGGCCTGGCGCAGCTCCTCGATGGCCCCCATCAGGGTCTCGGCAGCAAAGATGCCGCCGTAGGGGCCGAAGTGGCCGTGCTCGTCCGGCAGCTCCAGCAGCGAGGCGTAATCGATATCAGACAAGGTGGCTTACCTCTTTAATACTTAACTTGGCCACTCACAGCGGAGTGGTGCGCAGTTGCGCCATTAGCGCCTGGATGCGTGCCGGGTCTTTGATCCCCTTGGCCGCCTCCACGCCGCTGCTCAAATCGACCGCGTAGGGATGCGTCGCACGCACCGCCTGCGCCACATTCTCCGGGCTCAAGCCGCCGGCCAGGACGATGGGCAGCGGGCAGTCGCTCGGTACCCGCTCCCAGTCGAAGGCCTCGCCGGTGCCGCCCGGGGTACCGGGGTGATAGGCATCCAGCAGCAGGGCCGCGGCGTCGTGGTAACGGGCCGCCTCGGCATTCACATCCAGCCCCTCGCGCATGCGCAGCGCCTTCATGTAGGGACGGCCGAAGCCGCGGCAGTACTCGGGGGGCTCATCACCGTGGAACTGCAGCAGGTCCAGCGGCACACCATCGAGCACCTCCCGCACCTGCGCCGCCTCGGCGTTAACGAACAGCCCCACGCTGGTGACGAAGGGAGGCAGCGCGGAGAGCACCGCCCTCGCCTGCTCGATGCTAACGTGGCGCGGGCTGGGCGGATAGAAGACCAGGCCGATGGCGTCGGCCCCGGCGCACGCGGCGGCCAGACCGTCCTCGGGACGGGTGATGCCGCAGATCTTGACGCGGATAGGCTGTGCGCTGGAGTCGTTCATGGAACCGCAGGAGATTACCAAACCGGGAGGCTTGAAGAAAGCGGCAGGCCATACTCCTCGGGGTAGTCGATGCGCACCAGGTAGAGGCCGTGGGGCTTGGCGGTGACCCCGCCGAGGGTGCGGTCTCGGTAGCCCAGCACCTCATCGGCCCACTCCGGCTCACGCTCGCCGGCACCGATGGCCGAGAGCACACCGACAATGTTGCGCACCATGTGGTGGAGAAAGCCGTTGGCCTCAATATCGAGAAA
>JBFFSW010000427.1:0-1691 GCA_041572195.1 Thiohalomonadaceae bacterium
CGGCTACGACGAGGAGGTGCGCGCGGCCGCAGCCCGGGTCCAGCGCTACTTCTCCAGCGCCGGACAGCATCACCATCAGGACGAGGAGCAGGACCTCTTTCCCGCTCTCGCCCGCCTCTCCCCCCGGCTGGCCGATCGAATCCATCACCTGCACGCCGAACACACCGAGCTGAACACCCTGTGGGAAGTGCTGGAGCCACAGCTCAGGGATCCCGACGCCATTGAGGATGCCACCGCCTTCGCCGCCCTGGCGGTGCGCTATGCCGAAACCCAGCGCGAGCATGTACGCCAGGAGGACGAGGGGTTGCTGAAAGAGGCGCAACAGCTCTTCAGCGTCGAACAGCTAAGGGCACTTGGTCAGTCGATGGCTGCACGTCGTGGCATCACCACCGCCTGAACAACCGATGAACGATCCCGCCTCCCGCCTCCGCGTCAGCGACTTCCTCGGCCCGCGCCACTGGCCCACCTGGCTGGGCCTGGGGCTGCTACGCCTGGCCGTACTCCTGCCCTGGTCCTGGCAGCGGGCCATCGGCACCACCTTGGGCGACCTGCTGCGGGTAACAGTCGGCAGCCGCCGACGGGTGGCCGAGACCAATCTGCGCCTCTGTTTTCCAGAGCTGGACGATAATGCCCGCGCGCAGCTCTTGCGCGAGACCTTCCGCGACACCGCCATCTCCCTCTTCGAGGGGGGAATGAGTTGGTGGGGTAGCGAGCGACGGCTCAGGGCACTCCACACCATCGAGGGGCTGGAACACCTGGAGGCGGCACGGGAGCAGGGCCGCGGGGTTATCCTGCTCGGCGGCCACTTCACCACGCTGGAGATCAGCGGCCGCCTCCTCGCCTTCCACGTCGATGGCCTGCAGCCCATCTACAAGCCGGCGCGCAATCCGCTGTTCGAGGCGATGATGGTTCGCTCGCGCCAGCGCCTCTTCGACGATCTGCTCAATAGCCGCGACATGCGTACCATCCTGCGCAACCTGAAGCGGGGCAAGGTGGTGTGGTATGCCCCGGACCAGGACTTCGGCCGCGAACGCTCGGTCTTCGCCCCCTTCTTCGGTGTCCCTGCCGCCACCCTCACCACCACCGCACGGCTGGCGAAACTCTCCGGGGCCCCGCTGGTGCCCTACGCCTCCGAACGGCACGCCGACGGTCGCTTCACCATCCGTCTGCTCCCCGCCCTGGAGGGCTTTCCCTCGGGCGATGACATCGCCGATGCCAGCCGAGTGAACGCGGTACTGGAGGAGCAGATACGCCGCACACCGGCCCAGTACCTGTGGGTGCACAAGCGCTTCAAGACCCGCCCGCCGGGCGAGCCACCGGTCTATTAACGATGAGCGCACCGCTCAGCTACCGCCTGCTGCTGCGCCTGCTCTCCCCTGCGCTGCAGCTCTACACCGCACGCCAGGGTCGCCGGGGGGGGGAAGGCAACTACCTACGGGCCCGCCTCGGTCACGGTCCGCACTATGAAGGCCGGCCGCTGTGGCTGCACGCCGCCTCGGTGGGCGAGGTGAATGCGGTGATGCCGCTGCTGCGCGCCCTGCGCCAGCGCCATCCCGAGCTGTCGCTGCTGCTCACCACCACCACGCCCAGCGGTGCCCAGCGTGCCCGCGCCCTGCTGCCCGACGGCGTCTACCATGACACCCTGCCCATCGACCTGCCCGCGGCCGTGAGCCGCTTCCTCACGCGGGTAC
>JBFFSW010000428.1:0-1686 GCA_041572195.1 Thiohalomonadaceae bacterium
CCAGATGAGCCCGCCGGCGATGAGCAGGCCCAGCGGTAGGACAATGAGGAAGCCGAAACCGATGAGACCGCGGCGCAGCGGGCTCATCTCCAGTCGTGGGTCGATGGCCTCGCGGCGAGGCAGGGTGATGAGGGCATCGTCCTGGGCCAGCCAGTCGACCAGGGCATCGCCCAGGGCCTGGTTGCTCTGGTTGCCTAGGTAGGCGTTGCTGAGGAAGTCGCCGTCACCGATGACGGCGATGCGTTGCTCGTGCTCTGCAGCACCGTGCTCGTGTCCATCAGTCTCGTCGGCCGCCTCGGTGGTGCGGGCGGCGGGGTGGGGACGGCTCAGCAGCCAGCCGATATCCAGCGGGCCGATGATCTCATCCTCGTCCGGGTTTAGTTCACCTTCCAGTTTGCCGCGCTCCACCCAGCTACCTTCCTTTGTGCGCAGTAGCGGCACCGTGTGCCACTCATTGGGTGTGTGACGCATCGCCAGGGCAAAGGGAAAGAGGGTGTAGGTTCTGTGTAGCGAGCTGCTCACCGGGTGTTCGGGGTAGCGGACGATGACGGCCACCGCCGGGTGCTCAATGCCTAACTGGACTGTGGTGGCATCTACCACGGTGCCGGGCAGTAGCTCCAGCCCAAGGCGCTCGGCTAGCGGCAACAGCCCCTGCGGGCCGTCCGGTTCGGCCAGCCACAGCAAGTTGCCCCCCTGCTCCAGCCAGTCGCCAAGCAGGGCTACCTCGCCCGGCAGCAGCGCCTGGCGGGGCGAGGCGATCACCAGCGCTGCGCAGCCCTCGGGCACGGCGCCCTGGCCGCCGAGCATGCGCCCGGTGGGGTTGAACTCCTCGGCGTTGATGCCGCGCGGGGCCAGCGCCTGCAGCCACAGCCCCAGGTCGTGATTGGCCTGGCCCTGGGGGCGGCGCTCGCCATGGCCGGAGAGGAAGCAGAGCTTGCGGGCGCCGCCGCGGCTAAGGCGCAGCAGGGCGTTGCTGAAGGCGGCTTCGTTGCTACGCTGTAGTTGCTCGTGGCGGCCGCGGTGCTCGATCAGCATCTCGCCGTCAAAGCGGACGTTCAGGTCACGCAAGCGCTGGGGGGCGCGGTCCGGGTCGACGAACTCCAGGCTGATGTCCGGCTTGCGCTGGCGGTAGCGATCAATGAGGGCGCGAATGCGCGGGCGCATCTCCCCCTGTTCGCGGGCGAAGGCGGTGACCTGCACCGGCCCCTGCATCTGCGCCAGCAGTGCGCGGCTGGGTTCGCTGAGGGTGTGGCGGCCAGCGGCGGTCCAGTCCAGCTCCAGTGTGTAGCGGCTGCTGAGCCAGCCGAGCAGGCCGCAGGCCAGCAGCAGCAGCAGGACGAAAAGGCGGCCTTCCAGGCGCAGGCGGCGGCGGATGTTTTTATTTAGTTCCATCACTCCCCCCGCTGCAGCCGTTCGGCATCCAGGCGACGTATGGTCAGCGCCAGGAACAGACCGATGAAGATGATGAAGTAGGCCAGGTCGGCACTGTTGAACAGCCCCGAGGCCATGGGCTTGAAGTGGCCGTGCAGGGAGAGCCAGCTGAAGGGGCCGACCGCCGCCTCGCCCTGGCCGATGGCATCGAGAATCCACAGCAGCAGCAGCAGGCCAAAGCCGCCCACCGCGGCCACCGCCGGCTGAGCGCTGAGGCTGGAGATGTAGAGGCCGGCGGCGGCGAAGGCGGCCAGG
>JBFFSW010000429.1:0-1681 GCA_041572195.1 Thiohalomonadaceae bacterium
AAGGCCTTCATGGGCGAGCTGAAGAAAGAGCTGGTTGGCGGCATGAAGGCCGGCGGCCCGGTCAACGCCATCGAGGTGTGTAACGTCATGGCCCCCTCCATCGCCGCCAAGCACGCCGAGGCCAACGGCTGGGAGGTGGGTCGTACCAGCCTCAAGACCCGTAACCCAGACAACGCCCCCGACGCCTGGGAAGAGGCGGTGCTGAAGCAGTTCGAGGAGCGCCTTGCCGGTGGTGAGAACCCGGCGAAGATGGAGTTCTACGAGGTGACCGAGGTGGATGGCACGCCCACCTTCCGCTACATGAAGGCCATCGGCATGCCGCCGTTGGACAAGGCGCCCTGCCTTAAGTGCCACGGTACCGAGATCGCCGCGCCAATCGGTGCCAAGCTCGATCTCCTCTACCCCGACGACCAGGCCCGCGGCTACAAGCCCGGCCAGATCCGCGGCGCCTTCACCATCCAGCAGCCGCTCTAAGGGGCAAGCCCAGTCCGTCAAAGGCCGCCTCCGGGCGGCCTTTTTGTTGACTCCCCCGCGTAACGACCCGAGACTCGCCTTGCCCTCCTTTCACCCATACTGAGCCCGCAGACGGCCTAACCATACCCACGAAAACCCGTCGGCCTTGACTGTAGCGGCCCTTGCGGTAGAGTCTGCCGTTGACCCAAAACACAGTAATTGCACGACCATGAAGTTGATCAGCCGATTCAGCGCCGCCCTACTCGCCACCCTCCTCTGCATGAACGCCAGCGCCTCCGACCTGGAGCGCGAGAGCCGCATCAAGGAGCAGATCGTCGATGCCATCTTCGACGGCGAGCCGCTGGATCTTGAGGCCGATGGCCACGAATTCCTCGCCGTCTACATGGAGAGCGAGGCCGATGAGCCGCGCGGCGCGGCGCTGATCCTCCACGGCCGCGGTCTCAACCCAGAGTGGGAGAACGTGGTGCTGCCGATGCGCGTGGGCCTGGCCGAGGCGGGCTGGAATGCCATGAGCATCCAGCTGCCGGTACTGGAGAAGGAGGCCAAGTATTTCGACTACCTGGAGGTCTTCCCCGAGGCGGTGCCGCGCATTGAGGCCGCCATCGCCTACCTGCGCGAGCAGGGCATCGAGCGCATCGTCCTCATCGCCCATAGTTGCGGCGCGCATATGGCCATGCACTGGGTGGATGCACTGGGGGCGGAGCACGCCAACGAACAGCTGGCCGCCTACGTGGGCATCGGCATGGGCGCCACCGACTACAAGCAACCCATGCCCCACCCCTTCCCCCTGGCGCAGCTGAGCATGCCGGTGCTGGATATCTACGCAGAGAATGACTATCCGGCGGTGCAGCGCATGGCCCCCGAGCGTGCGGCCATGCTTGAGCAGGCCGGGCATGCCCACTCGGCGCAGCAGGTGATCCCCGGCGCCGACCACTACTTTGGCGGCTACAATGAGCCGCTGGTGGAGGCGGTGGTCGAGTGGCTCAACGGCCTCTAAGACATAACGCCTTAAAAGAAAAAAAGAAGAAGTCCAAGCATGCTATCCATCTTCAACAAGCAGATGGCGGCCATCCAGGCGGCCAACAGCAACGAGGAACGCCGCCGTCATGTGGCCTACCTGCTGGTCAGCATCATCACCCTCTTCGCCCTCACCTTCACCGGCCTGCACCTGTTTTACGGTGATACCCACGGCAGCATCATGCTGCTG
>JBFFSW010000430.1:0-1672 GCA_041572195.1 Thiohalomonadaceae bacterium
CGTGCCCGTGGAGCCGGGCTCGTTCGAGGATAGACGCTCATTGCCCAAGCCCTGGGCCGGTCTGTCCGATGAGGCGCTGCAAGAGGTGACGGGTGTCGATGACGCCATGTTCTGCCATAACGGCCTGTTTATCGCTGGTGCGCAGTCATTCGACGGCGCGATGAAGATGGCCGCCATGGCGCTTGCCGATTAGTCCCCTTCCTATTCCCCAAACACCCACTCCGCGAACACCTCCACCTCGTCCCGGTTGGCGACGATGAGGGGGTAGGCGCCGGGGTTGCGGCTGTGTCCATCGCTGGTGTCCACCGACAGGCGCCGTAGCAGGTAGCCAAGCAGGGCGCGGCGTACCTCGATGGTGATCACCTCCCCCCCTTCCTCTACGCCGTAATCCAGCAGCAGGTTGAGCCGCTGTCTCTCCGTCAGTCCCGGATGCGGGGCCAGCTCCAGGGTGATGTGTTCCACCCAGTCCTCGTCGTGCTCCGGGTCGGAGTCGCGGTCCATCTCCGAGACCTGCGCCTGGGCGATGCGCGAGAGCACGTAGTCGCGGAAGTCGAACCCCTCCAGATTGTAGGCGCGGATGTGCCAGCGCAGGCCATCGTGGGCCAGGGAGTGGGGCTCGATGACGCGGATCCCCTCGTCGCTCTGTTCGCGTTCGGAGAGGGAGCGGTAACTGATCGCCAGCTTTTTGCCCTGGGCCACGGCGCGGGTGACCTGGGCGGTGGTCTCGGCGTCGGGCAGGCGGGCGGGGGAGGGCAGGGCCTCGGCGGGGATGGCGTAGATGCGCTCCTCGCCGTAGGGGCCGGACATGCTGCTGAGGTTGTGGGCGATCATCGGCAGCACCGCGGCGGGGCTGAGGTCGGCCAGGCACGGGCGGAAGCCGGGGGCGGGCACGTAGCCGAACAGGGCCTGCCTGTAGATGAGGTTGTCGGGGGCCAGCTCGCCGTAGAGCTTGAGGTCCTTGGTGGCGGCCGGGTCGGAGATGCCGAAGGCGCGGGCCACGTCGGTGCGGGTCACCAGGCCGCGATAATAGGCCATCACCTCGATGTATTGCAGGCGCTGGCGGGTGGCCCATTTGAGCCCGGCGAGGGGATTGCTGTCGTGTTGATCGCTGTTCATGCCGAGGAGAATACATATATTAATGATGGAAGTAAAATCTATCTAGGTGATAAAAAGTATTGACATCAGTAAATGTATAGACTAAATTTCCCCTCAAGCACTACGGTGCAACCCGACAAACCAGAGTGAGGAGAGACGACGTGGACGAGCAGAAGAAGAAGGCCCTGGCGGCCGCCCTGGGGCAGATCGAGAAGCAGTTTGGCAAGGGTTCGGTGATGCGTATGGGCGACGAGAGCGTCTCGCGCAATATCGAGGCCATCTCCACCGGTTCGCTGGGGCTGGACGTGGCCCTGGGGATTGGCGGCCTGCCCAAGGGGCGTATCGTCGAGATCTACGGCCCGGAGTCCTCCGGTAAGACCACCCTCACCCTGCAGGTGATCGCCGAGGCGCAGAAGGCGGGCGGCACCTGCGCCTTCGTCGATGCCGAGCATGCCCTGGACCCGCAGTACGCCCAGAAGCTGGGGGTGGACGTGGACGACCTGCTGGTCTCCCAGCCCGACACCGGCGAGCAGGCCCTGGAGATCACCGACATGCTGGTGCGCTCCAGCGCGGTGGA
>JBFFSW010000431.1:0-1669 GCA_041572195.1 Thiohalomonadaceae bacterium
GCCGCCGTTGGCCGACGGCCTGCTGGGCGACAATGCCTTCTGCTACGACATGATGTATGGCGCTGAACCCACCGCCTTCGTCCGCTGGGCCGAGTCCCAGGGCGGGCGTGGGGTCGATGGCCTGGGCATGCTGGTGGAGCAGGCGGCCGAATCCTTCCTCATCTGGCGCGGGCTCAAGCCCGAGACCGCGCCGGTCATCGCCGCGCTGCGCCAGGCGTTGTAACTACTTCCCCACGTGCTTGGCGTCGATCCCCAGCGCCCTCAGCTTGCGGTAGAGGTGGGTGCGCTCGACCCCGGCGTGCTTGGCGGCCTTGACCACGCTGCCGTCGTACTCGCGCAGGATGTGCTCGAAGTAGTCGCGCTCGAACTGTTCGCGGGCCTGGCGTAGCGGCAGCTCGTAGGCGATGGCGCCGCCCGTGGCGGCGGCCTGCGGCTGGGCGCCCAGGGCCGCCTCCACCTCCTCCGCCTCGATCGATTCACTGTTACCGACGATAAGCAGCCGCTGTACCAGGTTGCGCAGTTCACGCACGTTGCCGGGCCAGGCGTAGTGGCGCAGGCGGTTCTGCGCGGCGACGCTGAAGGCGCGGTAGGGGAGCTTGTCCTGGGCGACCAACTGGTCGGTGTAGTAGTTGAGCAGCTCGGGTACATCTTCGGCATGCTCGCGCAGCGGCGGGATGAGCAGCGGCAGGACGTTGAGCAGGTAGTAGAGGTCGTGGCGGAAGCGCCCCTCGGCTACCCGCTGCTCCAGGTTGTAGTGGCTGGAGGCGATCAGGCGCAGCTCCACCTTCACCGGCTCGTTGCCGCCGATGCGGTGGTAGCTGCCAGACTCCAGGGCGCCGAGCAGGCGCGCCTGCAGGCCGTCGCTCAAATCGCCGATGTCATCCAGAAAGAGGGTGCCGCCGTTGGCCTGCTCCAGCAGGCCGTAGTGGATCTGCCCCCCCTCCTCGCTGCCGAACAGCTCGATGGCCGGGTTGTCACCGTTGAGCGAGACCACGCCAACATCGATGAAGGGGCCTGAGGCGCGCGGTCCGGACTCGTGGATATAGCGGGCGAAGCTGCCCTTGCCGCTGCCCGCCTCGCCCAGCAGCAGCACCGGGGTGTCGTGGGCGGCGATGCGCGCCACCTGATCGCGCAACGCCTGCATTGCCGCGCTGCGCCCCACCGGCTCGTCCAGGTTGCCGCCGCGACGGCGCAGGCCGAGGTTCTCGCGATAGAGGTTGAAGGCCTGCAGGCCTCGCTGCACGGTCACCAGCAGCTTGGCCAGCGACAGGGGTTTTTCGATGAAGTCATAGGCCCCCAGGCGGGTCGCCTCCACCGCGGTCTCCACCGTGCCATGGCCCGACATCATGATCACCGGGACGTTGATCGCCCCCTCCTCCTGCCACTCCTTGAGCAGGGTGATGCCGTCGTCGCCGGGCATCCAGATATCCAGCAGCACCAGGTCGGGCCGGCGCGCGAGGCGCGCCGCGCGCGCCGCCTCGGCGCTCTCGGCGGTGCCCACCTCGTAACCCTCCTCCTCGAGGATCTCCTTGAGCAGGGCGCGGATGTCGGGTTCGTCATCCACCACCAGAATGTAGGCTGAGGCCATTTGCGTTATTCCCCTTGTTGTACGGGCAGGCGGATGGTGATGGTGGCGCCGCCGCCCTCGCCGTTCTCCGCCCAGATGATA
>JBFFSW010000432.1:0-1667 GCA_041572195.1 Thiohalomonadaceae bacterium
AATCCCTCTATGTTAAGGGTTTACCCACCTAGCCGCTTTGTTATTCATGGCATAGAATCACTGCAACTAAAGGGAATGGTTGCCCACTGCACGCGCTGGAGCGCAGGGCGGGGCGCCTTCCCTTTTTACATGAATAAGAAACGTGGTTGAGAGGAGTCCCGCCAATGTCATTTTCACGTCGCCAGTTCATTCAGCTGATGGGTCTAGCCGGTGCCGCCGGTATGCTGCCGGGTTGTGCCTCCGGTCCGGGTTCGCGCAAGGCGCCCAGCGATCTCTATGAGATGCCCAAGTACGGTAACGTCAGCCTGCTGCACATCACCGATACCCACGCCCAGCTCAACCCCATCTACTTCCGCGAGCCCAGCGTCAACCTCGGCCTGCACGGCGCCTACGGCAAGGCCCCGCACCTGGTGGGCGACAAACTGCTCAAGCACTTCGGCATCGCCCCCAACTCCATCGAGGCGCACGCCTTCAGCTACCTCAACTTCGGTGAGGCGGCGCAGAAGTACGGCAAGGTGGGCGGCTTCGCCCATCTGGCCACCCTGGTCAAGCGGTTGCGCGCCGAGCGCGGTGACGGCAATTCCCTGCTGCTCGATGGCGGCGACACCTGGCAGGGCTCGGGCACCGCGCTGTGGACCCGCGGCATGGACATGGTCGGCGCCTGTAACAAGCTGGGTGTGGACATCATGACCGGCCACTGGGAGTTCACCTACCGCGACGATGAGGTGCTGAAGAACATCGAGGCCTTCGACGGAGAGTTCGTGGCCCAGAACGTCCACGTGCGTGACGAGGCGATGTTCGACTACCGCTTCGAGGATTTCGCCGGTTACGACGAGGACAGCGGTGCCGCCTTCAAGCGCTACACCCTGCGCGAGGTGGGTGGTGCCCGCGTCGCGGTGATCGGCCAGGCCTTCCCCTACACCCCCATCGCCAACCCCTCGCGCTTCATCCCCGACTGGACCTTCGGCATCAAGGACGAGGAGATGCAGGCGCTGGTCGATGAGATCCGCGAGAACGAGAATCCCGACCTGGTGGTGGTGCTCTCCCACAACGGCATGGATGTGGACCTGAAGATGGCCTCGGTGGTCAGCGGCATCGACGTCATCTTCGGCGGCCACACCCACGACGGCATGCCCGCCCCCTCCATCGTCAAGAACGACGGCGGCCAGACCCTGGTCACCAACGCCGGTTCCAACGGCAAGTACCTGGGTGTGATGGACATGGATGTGCGCGACGGCAAGCTGCGCGACTGGCGCTACCGCCTGCTGCCGGTCTTCTCCAACCTGATCGACGCCGACGCCGAGATGCAGGCCTACATCGACGAGGTGCGTAGCCCCTACCTCGGCCAGCTCAACGAGGAGCTGGCGGTGGCCGGTGACCTGCTCTACCGCCGCGGCAACTTCAACGGTACCTTCGACCAGATCATCTGCGACGCCCAGCGCGTGGTGGGCGATGCCCAGATCGCCCTCTCCCCCGGCTTCCGCTGGGGCACCACCGTGCTGCCCGGCCAGTCCATCACCATGGAGCACGTGATGGACCAGACCGGCACCACCTACCCGGAGACCTACGTCCGCGAGATGACCGGCGCGGATATCAAGATCATCCTTGAGGATGTGATGGACAACCTCTTCAACGAGGACCCCTACTACCAGCAAGGCGGCGACATG
>JBFFSW010000433.1:0-1666 GCA_041572195.1 Thiohalomonadaceae bacterium
CTCGGAGGCGAGCACGTACTTGCCGTCCTTGTAGAACTCGGAGCTGGCGGCGTCGATGGCGATCATGATCTCCTCGCCCGCCTTGTAACCGGCATTCTCGATGGCCTCGAGAATAACGGTGATGGCCTCCTCGTTGGAGCTGAGGTCGGGGGCGAAGCCGCCCTCGTCGCCGACGGCGGTGTTCATGCCCTTGGCGGCCAGCACCTTCTTCAAGGCGTGGAAGATCTCGGAGCCGTAGCGGATCGCCTCGTTGATGGAGGAGGCGCCCACCGGCACGATCATGAACTCCTGCAGATCGACGCTGTTATCGGCGTGCTCACCGCCGTTGATGATGTTCATCATCGGCACCGGCATGGAGAAGTCGTCACCACCGAGGTAACGGTAGAGCGGCAGCTGCTTGGCGGCGGCGGCGGCCTTGGCGGCGGCCATGGAGACCGCCAGGGTGGCGTTGGCGCCGAGGCGGGATTTGTTCTCGGTGCCGTCCAGCTCGATCATCTTGCCGTCGATGCCCGCCTGGTCGGCGGCGTCCATGCCGGTGAGGGCCTTGGCGATCTCACCGTTGACGTTGGCGACCGCGTCCATCACGCCCTTGCCGCCGAAGCGCTCGGCGTCATTGTCGCGCAGCTCAATGGCCTCGCGCGAACCGGTGGAGGCGCCGGAGGGGACCGCGGCACGACCCACGGCGCCACCGGCCAGGATCACGTCGGCCTCGACGGTGGGGTTGCCGCGGGAGTCGATGATCTCGCGGGCGCGGACGTTGACGATCTGGGTCTTGTTTTCGCTCATTGTTCTACCTTGATGATAATTCTTACAGGGGTTACCAAATGTGTTGCCGAGCCGTCGCGCTAGAGCGACATCTCGATGAAACCGTGCTCCTTGGCGGTGCTATCCAGCGCCTTGAGTGCGCGCAGCAGCTCGCCCATGCGCCCCAGCGGCCACATGTTGGGGCCGTCGGAGAGCCCCTGGTCCGGGTTCGGGTGGGTCTCCATGAAGAGACCCGCGACCCCGGCGGCCACCGCCGCGCGCGCCAGCACCGGCACGAACTGGCGCTGACCGCCGGAGCGACCGCCGAGGCCGCCCGGCTGCTGCACCGAGTGGGTGGCGTCAAAGACCACCGGACAGCCGGTGTCGCGCATCTGCGCCAGGCCGCGCATGTCGGAGATCAGCGTATTGTAGCCGAAGGAGACGCCGCGCTCGCAGACCATCACCTGCTCATTACCCACCGCGCGCGCCTTCTCCACCACGTTGAGCATGTCGTCGGGGGCGAGGAACTGCCCCTTCTTGATATTCACCGGCTTGCCCTGACGGGCGACGTTCTGGATGAAGTTGGTCTGGCGACAGAGGAAGGCCGGGGTCTGCAACACATCGACCACCGCGGCCACCTCGTTCAGCGGGGTATCCTCGTGCACGTCGGTGAGCACCGGCAGGCCCAGCTCCGTTTTCACCTTCTCCAGAATGCGCAGCCCCTCCTCCAGGCCCGGGCCGCGGAAGCTGCCGGTGGAGGTACGGTTGGCCTTGTCGAAGGAGGCCTTGAAGATGAAGGGGATCTCCAGCTCAGCGGTGATCCCCTTGAGCTCGGCGGCGGTCTCCATCACCAGCGCCTCGGACTCGATGACGCAGGGGCCGGCGATGAGGAACATCGGCCGTTCGATGCCGACCTCGAATC
>JBFFSW010000434.1:0-1666 GCA_041572195.1 Thiohalomonadaceae bacterium
CAGGATGATGTCCTGCTCGTGGAAGCTTAGGGGTGTTAGATCGAGTTTGAGAACATCGACCAGCGAGTAGCCGAGTAGAAACAGCAGGAGGATCAGCGGCGCGCCGATGCCGATGATGGTGAGAATGCTGCTGGGGTGGTGTTCCTTCACCATGGCTCCCTTATTTGTAGCTAACCACCTCAGCCAAAGCCCTCCTGGGCGTATCCTCCGGCAACTCCGCCGGATACCCCACGCTCATCAGCGCCAGGGGCTTGAGGCTGCTGTCCAGTTCCAGGATCTCGCTGACGCGCTCTTCGTCGAAGTAGCCGATCCAGGTGGAGCCGAGGCCGGCGGCGACGGTGGCGAGCTGGGCGTAGGTGGCGGCGATGGTGGTGTCCTGCAGGGCGTAGAGTTCGCGGCCGCGGTCACCGTATTTCACCGCGGAGCGTTCGGGGTCGGCGCAGAAGACGACGCAGACGGGGGCCTCGGCGATGAAGTTCTGCTGATGGGAGGCTTCGCCGAGGGCGGCGCGGGTGGCATCGTCCTTGACCACGACGATGCGGTAGGCCTGCAGGTCACCCGCCGAGGGGGCGGCGCAGGCCATCTCCAGGATGGCGTGCAGCTTTTCGTTCTCGACGCCGATGTCGCTCTGGTATTTGCGCACCGAGTGGCGGTGGCGGACGGTCTCGAAGAAATCCCACATGGCGGTGTCCCTCTTATTTTTCCAGTTCGGCCAGGGCCGGGTGTTCGGGGTGGTTGGCGCGCAGCACCTTGAGGGTGTCGGCGGCCAGTTCGGTCATCTCCAGGCCGCGATAGCCGCGCACCATCAGCACCAGGGCGTCGCCGATGGCGCTGGAGCGGGGGTAGTGCTCCAGCACGTACTTGGCGCGATTGACCACCGCCAGGTAGGCGCCGCGGGCGAGGTACTGCTCGGCGACCATCAGTTCGTAGCGGGCCAGTTCGTTGCGGATGGCGCCCATGCGTTTGACCGAATCCTCGCTGTAGCGGCTGTCGGGAAAGCGGGTGACCAGCTCGCGGAAGTAGCCGAAGGCCTCGCGCAGGCTGGTGACGTCACGGCGGTCGCTCTTGAAGCCGACGGCGTTCTCGACCATGCTCAGTTCGCGCTTGGAACTGGCGAGGGCACGCAGGTAGTAGGCATAATCCACGTTCGGGTGACGCGGGTGGAGCTTGATGAAGCGGTTGGCCGCGGCCACCGCGGAGACGCTGTCACCCAGCTTGTAGTGCAGGTAGATGGTCTCGATCTGCGCCTGCTGGGCGTAGCGGCCGTAGGGGTAGCGCGACTCCAGCTGGCTGAACCAGTTGAGCGCCTGCTCGTAGTTCTCGTTGGAGATGGCGTCGCGCGCCTCCTGGTAGTACTCCTCCGGTCCCCAGCCCGCGGTGTGGTCGGTCTCGGGCATGGAGCTGCAGGCCCCCAACAGCAGGAGCAGGGCGGCGGGCAGGATGCGTGTGAGCAGGGAACGGCTTTGACAAAGGGACATAGCGGATTCTTCAGGTGTCACGCGGGTGGCGCCGCGATAGTTATTTAAGGTGAAGAGTATACCCATGGCGCAGGCCGGAATAAACGACAATACCGATGAGGGCGCCACTCTGCGCGCCTCGGTGCCCGACAGTGCCGCCGGGCGGCGCCTGGATCAGGTTCTGGCGGAGCTCTTCCCCCAGTACTCCC
>JBFFSW010000435.1:0-1656 GCA_041572195.1 Thiohalomonadaceae bacterium
CAAGCGCCTGGAGAAGGTGGAGCGCCAGCGGGAGCAGGGGCGCCGCTCGCGCCGTCGCAACGAGGTGCCCACCGTCTCCCTGGTGGGTTACACCAACGCCGGCAAGTCGACCCTCTTCAACCGCCTCACCGAGGGCGGGGTCTACGCCGCCGACCAGCTCTTCGCCACCCTCGACCCCACCCTGCGCCGCCTGGAGCTGGCCGATGGCGGCGAGGTGGTGCTGGCCGACACCGTCGGCTTTATTCGCCACCTGCCGCACGACCTGGTGGCCGCCTTCCGCGCCACCCTGCAGGAGTCACGCGAGGCGGACCTGTTGCTGCACGTTATCGACGTGGCCGACCCCGAGCGCGAGGCCAAGATCGAGCAGGTGCAGGCGGTGCTGGAGCAGATCGAGGCCGACCAGGTGGAGCAGTTGCGAATCTACAACAAGATCGATGCCCTGGAGGATGAGCCACCGCGCATCGTCCGCGACGAGGAGGGGAGGGCACAGGCGGTCTACGTCTCGGCCCGCGCCGACCTCGGCATGCCGGAGCTGATGCGCGCCCTGGCCGAGCGCCTCTTCGGCACCCGCCTGCGCCTGCAACTGGCCCTGCCGCCCCAGGCCGGGCGGCTGCGCGCGCGCCTCTATGAACTGGGGGTGGTGAGCGCCGAGCACAGTGACGACAAGGGCGACAGCATGCTCACCGTGCTGCTGCAACGTCAGCAGCTGGGACAACTGCGCAAGGAGGCGGATTTCCGCCCCTATCTGCCCGACCCACCGCCGCTGGATGAGGACGAGGAGGGGGACGAGGCATGGATGGCCTGAGCCGCCCGCCTTGCGGTACGGGGGCGCTCCCCCTAGAATCCACGGTTATCTGCGGGCGTGCCCGCGACACTCATATAGAGAATGGAGCATTTCATGGCCTGGAATGAACCGGGCGGCTCCGGGGACAAGGATCCCTGGGGCGGCCGTAACAACGACCAGGGTCCGCCGGACCTGGATGAAGCCTTCCGCAAGCTGCAGCAGAAGATGGGCGGCCTGTTCGGTGGCGGCCCGCGCGGCACGGCCTCCGATGGCGGCGGCAGCGGCTTCGGTGGTGCCATGCTGGTGCTGCTGCTGGCCGCCATCGTCTGGTTCCTCTCCGGCTGGTACATCGTCGACGAGGGTCGCCGCGGGGTGGTCATGCAGTTCGGCGCCTACCACGACACCACCATGCCCGGCCCGCACTGGCACCCACGCTTCGTTCAGAGCGTGGAGATCGTCGATATCGAGAACATCCGCAGCATCGAGATGGGCATGCGCACCGAAGATGTGCTGATGCTGACCCAGGACGAGAACATCATCGATATCGAGTACGGCGTGCAGTACAAGATCAGCGACCCCAGGGAGTACCTGTTCAACGTCCGCGACCCGGACGAGACCCTGCGTGAGGCGGTCGAGAGCGCCGTGCGCGAGGTGGTCGGCAAGCGCAAGATGGACCCGGTCATCACCGGCGGGCGTACCGAGGTGGCCGCCGCCACCCAGGCCCTGGCCCAGCAGATCCTCGACCACTACGAGACCGGCCTGCTGATCACCTCGGTGAACATGCAGGACGCCCAGGCCCCGCAGCCGGTGCAGGACGCCTTCGCCGACGCGGTGCGTGCGCGCGAGGACAAGGAGCGCAAGAAGACCGAGGC
>JBFFSW010000436.1:0-1649 GCA_041572195.1 Thiohalomonadaceae bacterium
GGAAGGGGCGGCGGCCCCAGTCGGCGGGGTCGAAACCGGCGTCGCTGATGGAGGCGATGGCCGCCGCCTCCAGCGCCTCGCCCTCGGCCATGCGCGGCAGGATGCCGGGCAGGCGCGAGGCGAGCATGGTCTTGCCGCTGCCGGGCGGGCCGACCATCAACAGCGAGTGGCCCCCCGCCGCGGCCACCTCCAGGGCGCGGCGGGCCTGATGCTGGCCGCGTACCTCGGCCAGGTCCGGCGGCGGATCGCGCGTTGGCGGCGTGGCCTCCGACGGCTGATAGGGGAGAGGCTGCTGGCCGTGCAGGTGGGCGCACACCTCCAGCAGGTGCTCGGCGGGGCGCACCTCCACTCCGCTCACCAGCGCCGCCTCGGCGGCGTTGGCGGCGGGCAATATCAGGGTGCGGCCGCTCTCCCGCGCCCGCACCGCGTGCGGCAGCAC
The DNA here is from genome assembly GCA_041572195.1 of Thiohalomonadaceae bacterium. Classification (GTDB taxonomy): domain Bacteria; phylum Pseudomonadota; class Gammaproteobacteria; order Thiohalomonadales; family Thiohalomonadaceae; genus JBFFSW01. Next base: position 440 of record JBFFSW010000436.1, read on the forward strand.
CCCGCGCACCGGGCGCAGCGCCCCGGAGAGGGCCAGCTCACCGATGAACTCGTAGCGCTCCAGCTCCGCCTGCGGCAGCTGTCCGGAGGCGGCCAGCACGCCGATGGCGATGGCCAGGTCGAAGCGCGCCCCCTCCTTGGGCAGGTCGGCGGGGGCGAGGTTGACGGTGATGCGCCGCGAGGGGAACTCAAAGCGGGCGTTGAGCAGGGCGCCGCGCACCCGATCCTTGCTCTCCTTCACCGCCGCCTCCGGCAGGCCGACGATGGAGAGGGCGGGCAGTCCGTTGGCCAGGTGCACCTCGATGTTCACCTCGGGGGCCTGAATGCCCACCGCGGCGCGGCTGTGTACGACGGCGAGTGACATGGTGATCGTCCCTGATGATGTCTAACAAGGATTATAGGATGCCGGTGGTACGTAGCCACTAACAACGAATTGACGCCACAATAGTTACCGAGTAAATTGCTTGGGTAATGAAAAGAAAGTGTGACCTGGTTCACGGTATTGATGTGACCCCGGTACATACACTCAACGGCGTGAAATAAAACTGAAATATTTCACCGCGTTTTGAAAAGGGCACGCCCGTACGAAAGTCGGGTTCGCAAAGTCACCGGTCTAAGGGGTTATCTCTACGACAGCGGGACCGCCATAACGGAAAGTCGCGCGGAAGTCGCGGCACTGCAGGGAAGCGCGGCAGGGTAAGACAAGATAAGTCACCCGCCATGGTTCACGGATGCAGCCGTTTTTGGCCCCTTTTCAATCTGCGATGTGAATTGATTATTAGGGGAAGAGACCATGAATGCCGCCACCACTCTGGAGGCCGATGCCCGCACCGCCGGGGTCGACTACTTCGACCCGGAGCACTATCTGCTGGGCACCCTGCACCGCGCCGCGGCCAATAAGCAGGATATCTATATCGAGGGCGGCAGCCACGGTGAGCTGATGCTGCTGAGCAGCCGCGGTGAGTACTTTGGTCTCTTCGGCGAGCCGCGTGCCCTGCTCACCTGCTCGCCGAGCGATGTGCAGGTGACCATCCTCGATCAGGAGAAGTCGGAGATGCTTGCCTCCGGTCAGGTGGGGCGCAACATCGACGAGCTGCTGTGGCAGGCCGCCTACTACGCCTCCGAGGGGCGGATGATGAGCGGCATCTACCGCGATGATGTGGTCGAGCTGGAGTACTGGCCGAACTTCAGTCGCGTGCCCCACACCCCCA
>JBFFSW010000437.1:0-1639 GCA_041572195.1 Thiohalomonadaceae bacterium
CACATCCTCGGGTTTGTCGATGGTCATGCCGACGTGACCGTAGGCCTCGGCCAGCTTGACGAAGTCGGGCTGGGCCTCGACGTGAACCTGGGAGTAGCGCTCCTCGTAGAAGAACTCCTGCCACTGGCGCACCATGCCGAGGAAGCCGTTGTTGAGGCAGATGATCTTCAGCGGCAGGCCGTACTGCATGCAGGTGGCCAGCTCCTGGATGTTCATCTGCACGCCGCCGTCGCCGACGACGGAGACCACGGTCGCATCGGGGTGGGCGAACTGCACGCCCATGGCGGCGGGCATGCCGAAGCCCATGGTGCCGAGGCCGCCGGAGTTGATCCAGCGACGCGGCTTGTCGAACCTGTAGAACTGCGCGGTCCACATCTGGTGCTGACCCACGTCGGAGGTGACAAAGGCGTCGCCCTCGGTCACCTCGAAGAGCTTGTCGAGCACGTACTGCGGCTTGATCGTCTCGGCGTTACGGTCGTACTTGAAGCAGTCCAGACTACGCCACTGGCCGATCTGCTCCCACCAGGCGTCCAGCGCCTCGGCATCGGGCTTGCGCTTGCCCTCATCCAGCTCGGCGAGCATCTGCTCCAGCACCATGTTGACGTCGCCGACGATGGGCACGTCCACGGTGACGTTCTTGGAGATGGAGGCCGGGTCGATATCGACGTGGACGATGCGCGCCTTGGGGGCAAACTTGGCGATGTTGCCGGTGACGCGGTCATCGAAGCGCGCGCCGATGGCGATCAGCAGGTCGCAGTGGGAGACCGACATATTGGCCTCGTAGCTGCCGTGCATGCCGAGCATGCCGACGAACTGCGGGTCAGTAGCGGGGAAGCCCCCCAGGCCCATGGAGGTGTTGGTCACCGGGAAGTTGAGCTGACGGGCCAGCTCGGTGAGGCTCTCGGAGGCATCGCCCAGGACCACGCCGCCACCGGAGTAGATGAGCGGGCGCTTGGCCGAGAGCATCAGGCTCATCGCCTTCTTGATCTGCACCGGATGCCCCTTCTCCACCGGCTGGTAGGAGCGCAGGCTCACCTCCTTGGGGTGCACGTAGTGGGTGCGGTCGGCGGTGATATCCTTGGGCACGTCCACCACCACCGGGCCGGGGCGGCCGGTGGAGGCGATGTGGAAGGCCTTCTTCAGGGTCAGCGCCAGGTCCTTGACGTCCTTCACCAGGAAGTTGTGCTTGACGCAGGGGCGGGTGATGCCGACGGTGTCCACCTCCTGGAAGGCGTCGTTGCCGATCAGCGGGGTGGGCACCTGGCCGGTGATCACCACCATGGGGATGGAGTCCATGTAGGCGGTGGCGATACCGGTGACCGCGTTGGTGGCGCCGGGACCGGAGGTGACCAGCACCACGCCGGGCTTGCCGGTGGCGCGGGCGTAGCCGTCGGCGGCGTGGGTGGCGGCCTGCTCGTGGCGTACCAGGATGTGCTTGACCTTATCCTGCTTATAGATCTCGTCATAGATGTGCAGCACCGCCCCGCCCGGATAGCCGAAGAGGTGTTCCACCCCTTCGTCCTGCAGGAAGCGCACGATGATCTCGGCACCGGTCAGTTCCACCTGGTAACTCTCCCGTTTCTTTAACAAAAATGCCCGCGGACACGGGCATACGGCATTCTTGAAGCGAACATATAAA
>JBFFSW010000438.1:0-1607 GCA_041572195.1 Thiohalomonadaceae bacterium
AAAGGCCGGGCGCTGGGGCGTAAGGTTCAGCTCCAGCCAGCGGTTGATGGCGCAGTGATCACCCCAGCGCGAACCCTGGGAGCGCAGGCCGTAGGGCTTGTACCAAATGGAGTAGTCGCCCTCGTCGGCGACCAGCTGCGGTGCCGGCGGCACCTCGGCCAGCACCGCCGCATCGTAATAGAGGTGCAGCTCCTCGCCCGGCTGCAGCGGCCGTTTCGCCCGCCGCAGCGGCCGCACCCGCTTGCCGCGTCCCAGCCACACCGCCCCCTTCTGCATCGCCTGCTTGATCGCCTGTTTCGACAGGCCGCTGTGCACGGCCAGCAGCTCGACCGCATTTTGCCCCGCCTCCTCGATGGGCAGGTGCAGCTCCTGTTTTTCCAGCGCCTCACTCATGGGGCGATCATGCGGCCTGGCGGCGCTGGTGTATAGTGGAGCCTCGCGCACGGACTCCCCCTATGCTTCTCGACTTCAGCTCCACACAACTGCTACTTACCGCCCTGGTCTTCGTCTGGAGCGGCTTCGTGCGCTCCGGCCTCGGGTTTGGCGGCGCGGCGCTGGGGCTGCCTCTGATGCTCTTCATTCTTCCCGAGCCGCTCTTCTGGCTGCCGATTATCGGCTGCCATCTGCTCTTCTTCACCGCGCTGACCCTGCGCAGCCGCCTCAGCGATGTCGACTGGGGCTATCTCAAGCGCTCCTCGGTGAGCATCATCCCCGCCGCCCTGCTGGGGGTGCTGGGACTGGTCAACCTGCCCACCCAGTGGCTGCTGATCTTCATCTACGGCATTAGCCTCTTTTACGCGGTGATCTGGGCGCTGGACCACGCCATCGAGAGCCATAACCCGATGCTCGATCGCGTCCTGCTGCTGCTCGGCGGCTACGTCGCCGGCACCTCGCTCACCGGCGCGCCGCTGATGGTAGCGGTGTACATGCGCAACGTGCCGCGCGCACAGCTGCGCGACACCCTGTTCGTACTCTGGTTCGTGCTGGTGTGTATCAAGATGGCGGCCTTCACCGCCCTCGATGTCGACCTGCAGCTGGATAGTGCCGCGATGCTGCTGCCGGTAGCGGCGGTGGGCCATGTGCTCGGTCTGCGGGTACACGAGGCGATCATCCGCAACGACCGCGCCTTCAAACGCTGGATCGGCCTGGGTCTGGCGCTTGTGAGTATCCTCGGCCTGCTAAATCTCTAGGGTTCAGTGCAGGCAGCACTTCTTGAACTTCTTACCGCTGCCGCAGGGGCAGGGGTCGTTGCGACCGACCATCGGCTCGTCGTGGACGAAGGGCTGGTGTGATGTCGCCAGCTTGCCGCGATTTTTCCGCCAGTACACATGCAGCTTGTGCACCGCCTCGGGAATGCTGCGCTTGAGCGTCTCCAGCTCCTCGGCGTCGAGCTCATCGAGGCGGGAACGGCCGCTCTCGGAGGTGAAGACCATGATCGGGAAGAGGATCTCCATCACCTCATCGCCGCCCACGCGCCACTCCTCGGCGGCCAGGCCCACCCCCTTCATGTAACCCAGGCACCACTCCTCGACCTGGGCGATCCCCTCCTCCTCGAGGACGATGGGCACGAAGGACTCGGGCTGCTTCTCCAGGGTCATAATGCTGGC
>JBFFSW010000439.1:0-1598 GCA_041572195.1 Thiohalomonadaceae bacterium
CGGTGCGCGGGGTGCTGCCGCACGCGGTGCGGGCGCGGGAGAGCGGCCGCACCCTGATATTGCCCGCCGCCAACGCCGCCGAGGCGGTGCTGGTGAGCGGGGTGGAGGTGCGCCCCGCCGAGCACCTGCTGGAGGTGTGCGCCCACCTGCACGGCCAGCAGCCGCTCCCCTATCAGCCGTCGGAGGCCACGCCGCCACCGCGCGATCCGCCGCCGGACCTGGCCGAGGTACGCGGCCAGCACCAGGCCCGCCGCGCCCTGGAGGTGGCTGCGGCGGGGGGCCACTCGCTGTTGATGGTCGGCCCGCCCGGCAGCGGCAAGACCATGCTCGCCTCGCGCCTGCCCGGCATCCTGCCGCGCATGGCCGAGGACGAGGCGCTGGAGGCGGCGGCCATCGCCTCCATCAGCGACGCCGGTTTCGACCCCGCCGACTGGGGCCGCCGCCCCTTCCGTGCCCCGCACCACACCGCCTCCGGGGTGGCCCTGGTGGGCGGCGGCAGCCACCCGCGCCCCGGCGAGATCTCCCTGGCCCACAACGGCGTGCTGTTCCTCGATGAGCTGCCGGAGTTCGACCGGCGGGTGCTGGAGGTGCTGCGCGAGCCGATGGAGTCGGGCCACATCGTCATCTCCCGCGCCGCCCGCCAAGCCCAGTTCCCGGCCCGCTTCCAGCTGATCGCGGCGATGAACCCCTGCCCCTGCGGCTGGCTAGGCCACTCATCGGGCCGCTGTCACTGCACCGCCGAGGCGGTGGCCCGCTATCGCGGGCGCATCTCCGGGCCGCTGCTGGACCGCATCGACATCCAGCTGGAGGTGCCCAGCCTGCCGCAGGAGGAGTTGCTGGCCCACGACGGCCCGCCCGCCGAATCCAGCGAGGCGGTGCGCCAGCGGGTGGAGGCGGCGCGCCAGCGCCAGCTCAGCCGCAACGGCGGTCGCCCCAACCAACTGCTGGACAACCGCGCGGTACAGCGCTTCTGCAAACTGGGGGAGGGGGAGCGGGCGCTGCTGCAACGGGCGGTGGAGCAGCTGGGGCTCTCGGCCCGCGCCTATCACCGCATCCTGCGCCTGGCGCGCACCATCGCCGACCTGGAGGGGGAGGAGCACATCGACCAGCGCCGCCTGGCCGAGGCCATAGGCTACCGGCGGCTGCATAAGGAGTAGCCGCGGCCTGCTACAATACTCGGCCACTCACCGAGACCTGAGCCGTGCCCGACCTCAATCCCCGCCAAAACGAAGCCGTGCGCTACATCGACGGTCCCCTGCTGGTACTGGCCGGGGCGGGCAGTGGCAAGACCCGCGTGATCACCCAGAAGATCGCCCACCTGATCCAGAACTGCGGCTACAGCCCGCGCCACATCGCCGCGGTCACCTTCACCAACAAGGCGGCGCGGGAGATGAAGGAGCGCGTCGGCAAGCTGCTCTCCGGCGGCCAGGGGCGCGGGCTGCGGGTCTCCACCTTCCACACCCTGGGGCTGGAGATCATCCGCCGCGAGCTCAAACACCTGGGCTACAAGGCGGGCTTCTCCATCTTCGACGCCCAGGACAGCCAGGCCCTGCTCAAGGAGCTGCTGCGCCGCGAGGCGGGCGATGAGACGGCGGCAC
>JBFFSW010000440.1:0-1596 GCA_041572195.1 Thiohalomonadaceae bacterium
GTGCCGACAGGCGCCCCCTTTATCGTTCAGCAGCTGGAAACCCGCTTTCTTCTAGTGATACAATTCAGCAGTTTGATTAGTCTGCTCAATCTTTATAATTCAATGGCTTATCTCAAATGGCTGCGGTCTTCATGAACAGACTGGTTCTATTCTGTGGAGAGCGTCCACGTGGGTAATAGCGAGGAGCTGTTTTGAAACTGCTAGTGACTGGAGGGGCGGGGTTTATCGGCTCCGAAGTGGTTCGTTACTTCATCAACCATACCGATGTCAGCATCGTCAACGTCGACAAGTTGACCTATGCCGGTAACCTCGAGTCGCTGGTCTCGGTCGAGGGGCACGAGCGCTATGCCTTCGAGCAGGCGGATATCTGCGACGCCGAGGCGATGGCGCGTATCTTCGCCGAGCATCGCCCCACGGCGGTAATGCACCTGGCCGCCGAGTCCCATGTGGATCGCTCCATCGACGGCCCCGCCGCCTTCATGCAGACCAACATCATCGGCACCTACACCCTGCTGGAGTCCGCCCGCGCCTACTGGAGCGGCCTGGGCGCGGAGGAGAAGGCAGCCTTCCGCTTCCACCACGTCTCCACTGATGAGGTATACGGCTCCTTGGGCGAGGAGGGGATGTTCGTCGAGGATATGGCCTACGAGCCTAACTCTCCCTACTCGGCGAGCAAGGCCTCCTCGGATCACCTGGTGCGTGCCTGGCACCACACCTACGGCCTGCCGGTGGTCACCACCAACTGCTCCAACAACTACGGTCCCTACCAGTTCCCGGAGAAGTTGATCCCGCTGGTGATCCTCAACGCCATCGAGGGTAAGCCGCTGCCCATCTATGGCAAGGGCGATCAGATCCGTGACTGGTTGCATGTGGAGGACCACGCCCGTGCCCTGCACGTGGTGCTGGAGAAGGGACGCCTGGGCGAGACCTACAACATCGGCGGCCACAACGAGAAGACCAACCTGGAGGTGGTGCGGACGCTCTGTCGCCTGCTCGATGAGATCCACCCGCACCCCGAGGGGGTGAATCGCTACGAGGAGCTGATCACCTACGTCACCGACCGTCCCGGCCACGACCAGCGCTACGCCATTGACGCCGGCAAGATCCAGCGCGAGCTGGGTTGGGTGCCGAAGGAGACCTTCGAGAGCGGCATCCGCAAGACCGTCGAGTGGTATCTGGCCAACCTGCGCTGGTGCGAGCACATCCTCGACGGCAGTTATCAGCGTGAGCGTCTCGGCGTGGTGGAGGGTTGAAGATGAAGGGCATCATCCTCGCCGGTGGTTCCGGCACCCGTCTCTACCCCATCACCCAGTCGGTCTCCAAGCAGCTGCTGCCGGTCTACGACAAACCGATGGTCTACTACCCGCTGACCACCCTGATGCTGGCGGGTATTCGTGAGATCCTGCTTATCTCCACCCCGCAGGACACCCCGCGCTTCGAGCAGCTGCTGGGCGATGGCTCGCAGTGGGGCATGGAGATTAGCTACGCGGTGCAGGCGTCGCCGGACGGTCTGGCCCAGGCCTTCATCATCGGTGAGGAGTTCATCGGCGACGATAAGGCGGCGCTGGTGCTCGGCGACAACATCTTCTACGGCCA
>JBFFSW010000441.1:0-1591 GCA_041572195.1 Thiohalomonadaceae bacterium
GCCGCCGTCGGTGAGGTTGGGGTTGGCCTCGTCGGCGCGCCCGGCCTCGCGCAGCTCCTGCATGGGGAAGACGATGAAGTGGTTGTGGATCATGCGGATGCTGGGCACTCCGGGGGCGGTGAGCGCCCAGGTGGCATCCAGGCTGGCCTCGCCTGCCAGCACCAGCGCCTCGCCCGGGTCGGGGTACTGCTCCAGCATGGTGTCGATGATGACCTGGTTCATGCGGTTCCACACCCGCTTCACCTGCTGCGGCACCTGGGTGCGGCGCACCGGGCGGCCCAGTGGGTTGAGCACCTGCTGCGAGGTGTTGTAGATGATGGAGGTGTCGAACTCGTTGGAGTGGCCCAGCGCCTTGCGATAGAGCAGCAGCCCCTCGGGGTTCTGCAGCAGGCCGTTGTTGTTGACCAGGTCGGCGAGGTTCTCGGTGGAGTTGAAGAACTCGTTGGGCTTCATCCCCTCAGGCACCTCCAGGGGGATGGGGCGGAAGGGGGTGATGATCTCGCGCGGTCCCGGCATGACGCTCTCCTCAACGGGGCTTATATCCCCATAAGCCATTGAAATAGCTTGTTTATTATGGATATCCAACCATAGCACCCTCATCGCCGATGCGCGAACCGTGACGGCGTTCGCGCCCCGCTCGCCCCGCGCTGATATGCTCGGCCCATGGATATCGTTCACCACGCGCTCATCGGAGGGGCCGGTTTCGCCGCCGCGGCGCAGCTGGATGCCCCCCTGGCCGGGGCGGCCTTCGTCGCCAGCAGCGTGTTTCCCGATCTGGACGTGCTGCTGATGGCCTTCGGCAAGCGCTTCTACCTGCGCCACCACCAGGGGATCAGCCACTCGCTGCCGCTCTCGCCGCTCTATGCCCTGCTGATCGCAGCGCCGCTGTGGGCACTGGAGTCGCTGGGCAACGACTCCGCCCTGCTGATCTTCCTCGCCGCCCTGGCCGGGCTGTGGCTGCATACCGGGCTGGACCTGCTCAACACCTTTCGCATCGCCCTCTTCACCCCCTTCTCGGCGAAGCGCTACAGCCTGGATGCGCTGTTTTTCATCGACGCCCCGGCACTGCTCCTCACCGCCGCCTTCTACACCGGCTACTACGGTTTCGATATCGAGGCTGCGCTGTGGCTCTACCCGCTGCTCTTCGCGGGCTATTTAATGGGACGGCTGTGGCTGCGTCGCTCGCTTGGCCGACGGCTTTCCGCCGAGGCCATCATCCCCACCAGCTTCAACCCCTTTGCCTTCTATACCCTCAATGGACGCGAGGATGGCGGTGCAAATAGCGCGCTCTACAATGCCGCCAGCGGCAGGCAAAGCCGGCAGCGTGACTATCCGCCGGTGACGCCGGAGCAGCAGGCGATGGCCGAGGCGAGCGAGGTATTCCGCGACATGCGCGGCATCACCCGCGCCCTGCGCATCGTCGAGGTGGCAGCCAGTGGCGATGGCACCACGCTGGTGGCTGAGGATACGGCGGTGCGCAACTTCGGCGGGCGCTTCGGTCGCACCCGGCTGCGCTTCGACAACAACGGGAGGCTGGTGGATGAAGTGGCTGACATTTGAGATTCAGCGGGCGCCCGGCTTTCGCTTCAAC
>JBFFSW010000442.1:0-1591 GCA_041572195.1 Thiohalomonadaceae bacterium
GAGAAACTGCAAGAGCGTCTGGCCAAGCTGGCCGGCGGCGTGGCTGTGGTTAACGTGGGTGCGACCACTGAGACCGAGATGAAAGAGAAGAAGGCCCGCGTGGAAGACGCCCTGCACGCAACCCGTGCGGCCGTCGAGGAAGGCGTGGTGCCGGGCGGTGGCGTGGCGCTGGTGCGCGCGCTGATGGCCATCTCGAACCAGAAAGGTGATAACGAAGACCAGAACGTTGGCATCGCCATTGCCCTCCGGGCCATGGAAGAGCCGCTGCGTCAGATCGCCACCAACGCCGGTGACGAGGCCTCGGTCATCGTCAACAACGTCAAGGCCGGTGAAGGTAACTACGGTTACAACGCCGCCACCGGCGAGTACGGTGACATGATCGAGATGGGCATCCTCGACCCCACCAAGGTGACCCGTTCCGCGCTGCAGAACGCCGCCTCCGTGGCCGGTCTGATGATCACCACCGAGGCCATGGTCGCCGAGATCCCCAAGGATGAGTCCGGCGGCGGTGACATGGGCGGCATGGGCGGCATGGGCGGCATGATGTAAGTCGCTCAGTCCCCGTGACGAGAAAGGCCGCCTTCGGGCGGCCTTTTTTTATGCCTCGGGCGTATACTGGGAACATGACTCATCCCTCCCTGCACGATAAGCACTTCCTGCGCGCGGTCACCGATATGGCCGAGCGACGGCCGGTGGTGGCCGTCAGCGATATCTACGCCGAGGGCGGCGCCAAGCTGATCAGCAGCGGGCGGCGTATCGACGCTCGGGTCTACGACAAACTGGTGCGGCATAAGCTGGTGCCGACCCTGGAGCAGGCCCTGAGCGTGGAGGGGGCGGTGGACAACGACCGCCTGCGCCATGAGGTGGAGCAGATGCTGGGCCGACACAAGCTGCTGCGCGGCATTCTCGAGAGCGCCGTCAGCCTGTCGGTGGTGTGGGCCATCATTGAGCAGATCCCCATCGTCCGCCCGCTGGCCTTCAAGCTGACGGTGGCCGAGGAGGAGCGCACCGATCTGTTCTACCACAGCCTGGTGATGATGCTGATCAGCCTCTACCTGGCGGTGCAGGTGGAGTACTCCGAAAGGGAGGTGGTGGCCGTCGCTACCGCCGCCCTGTTTCATGACATCGGCATCCTCCACATCGCCCCGGAACTGCTCGCCCCAGGGCACCAGCTGAGCGAGGAGGAGCGGCGCCACCTCTACGCCCACCCGATGATCGGCCACCTGATCCTGGAGCGTTACGACGAGTACCGCCCGCGCATCAGCGAGGCGGTGCTGCACCACCACGAGCGGCTGGATGGCAGTGGTTATCCGCTGGGGGTGGAGGGCGAGGCCATTGGGCCTCTGGCTCGATTGCTGGCGGTGGCCGAGGTGGCCGCCTCGCGCATCGACGGCTACAGCGGCGAGTGTCCGCGCTGCGCCTCGCTGGGACTGATCCTCAAGCTCAACACCGACAAGTTCTACGCTCCGCTGGTGCGCCTGCTGGCCCCCTTCTATCGTGGCCATGCGCGGCAGGCGGGCTGTGATGCCGAGGAGCGCCAACGCCGCTGGCGCGCCCTGGCCGAACTGTTTGCCGCCGCCGCCGCCCTGCC
>JBFFSW010000443.1:0-1591 GCA_041572195.1 Thiohalomonadaceae bacterium
CGTTGACCTCGCTCACCTCGGGGAGGATGGCGACGGTGCAGGCGGAGGTGTGGATGCGCCCCTGGGACTCGGTCTCCGGCACGCGCTGCACGCGGTGGGCGCCGGACTCGAACTTCAGCCGCGAGAAGGCGCCGTGGCCCACCAGCCGGGCCACCACCTCCTTGTAGCCGCCGTGCTCGCCGTGGGACTCGGAGATGAGCTCCACCTGCCAGCGGCGCAGCTCGGCGTAGCGGGAGTACATGCGGAACAGGTCGCCGGCGAAGATCGCTGCCTCGTCGCCGCCGGTGCCGGCGCGGATCTCCAGGAAGATGTTGTTGTCGTCGTTGGGGTCTCTGGGCAGCAGTAGCTTCTGCAGCTCCAGCTCCTGCTCGTCGCGACGGGCGGCGGCGGCCTTGATCTCATCCTCGGCCATCGCCTTCATCTCGGCGTCGTCCTCGGCCAGCATCTCCTCGGCGGCGGCGATGTCATCCAGGGTCTTGCGGTAGGCGGCGTAGGCGTCGGCCACCGGCTTGATCTGGGCGTACTCCTGGGAGAGCTCGCGGAAGCGGTTCTGGTTGCCGATGACACCGGAGTCGGAGAGCAGCGCGCCCAGCTCCTCCAGGCGCTCGGAGAGGTTCTCCAGCTTGGAGCGGATGGAATCCTTCATGACTTACTCGTTGCCGCGTTTGATATCGAACAGTTCGCGGGCGGCGTCCAGCAGTTCGTTGCGGCCGTCGAAACCGGCCTGTTTCATCTGCGCGCAGGGGGCGTGCATCAGCTTGTTGGTGAGTTGGCGGGCCATCTCCTGCATCAGCTGCTCGGGGCTCTTGGCCCCCTTGCGCAGCTGTGCCAGGTACTGCTCCAGCACCTGGTCGCGCACCCCCTCGCCGTGGCGGCGGAACAGGCGGATGGTCTCCACCGAGTCCAGCGAGCGCAGCCAGCCCATGAAGTGGCTGACCTGGGTGTCGATGATCTCCTCGGCCTGCTCGGCGGCCTCCTGGCGCGAGCGCAGCCCCTCCTCGATCACCTCCTGCAGGTCATCGACGGTGTAGAGGAAGACATCCTCCAGCTCGCCCACCTGGGTCTCGATGTCGCGCGGTACGGCGATATCGACCATGAACATGGGGCGGTGCTTGCGCTGCTTGAGGGCGCTCTCCACCGCGCCCTTGCCGAGGATCGGCAGCGGGCTGGCGGTGGAGGAGATGACGATGTCCGCCTCGTGCAGGTGCTCGGGGATCTCGGAGAGGGCGATGGCGTAGCCGCCGAACTCGGCGGCCAGCACGTGGGCCTTCTCCACCGTGCGGTTGGCGATGATGATGCGCTCGATGCCGCTCTCGTGCAGGTGGCGGGCCACCAGCTCGATGGTCTCACCGGCGCCGATGAGCAGCGCGGTGTGCTCGCCCAGGTCGCTGAAGATCTGCCGCGAGAGGGAGACCGCGGCGAAGGCCACGGAGACCGGGCTGGCGCCGATGGCGGTATCGGTGCGCACCTGCTTGGCCACCGCGAAGGTGTGCTGGAACAGGCGGTTGAGCTGGCGGCCGATGGCACCGGCCTCGTCGGCGGTGCTGTAGGCCTGCTTCATCTGGCCGAGGATCTGCGGCTCGCCGAGCAC
>JBFFSW010000444.1:0-1590 GCA_041572195.1 Thiohalomonadaceae bacterium
GAGATGATAGTCGCCGGTGGCTGGTTAATGGCGCCGATATTGATATGTTCCCTGCTGGCCATGGCCATTGTCATGGAGCGTTTTTGGGTGTTGCAGCAAAAGCGCGTGGTGCCCGCCAATCTGGTGGCCCAGGTGTGGCACTGGCATCAGGATGACAAGCTGGATGAGCAGCATATCCAGGCCCTGCGCGAGAACTCCGCCCTGGGGCGGGTGCTGGCCGCCGGTCTGGTGAATATGCGTCACAGCCGCGAGGTGATGAAGGAGGCCATTGAAGAGAGTGGCCGCCAGGTGGTGCAGGAGCTGGAGCGCTACCTCAACACCCTGGGCACCATCGCCTCCATCACCCCGCTGCTGGGCCTGCTGGGCACCGTCATCGGTATGATCAAGGTCTTTGCCGCGATCACCGCCCACGGCGTCGGCGACGCCGGTGTGCTGGCCGGGGGCATCTCCGAGGCGCTGATCACCACCGCCGCCGGGCTCTCCACCGCCATCCCCAGCCTGATGTTCTACCGCTACTTCCGCGGCAAGGTGGACATGCTGGTGCTGAAGATGGAGGAGGAGTCGCTGAAGCTGGTGGAGGTGCTGCACGGCGAGCGGGAGCGCGGCGCATGAAGTTCACCCGCGAGCGCCCCGCGGACCCGGAGGTCAACCTCACGCCGCTGATCGACGTGGTCTTCCTGCTGCTGATCTTCTTCATGGTCTCCACCACCTTCGAGCGCGAGAGCCAGGTGCGCATCGAACTGCCCAAGGCCGAGGGCGAGGAGACGAGCGCCGAGCAGCCCAAACAGCTGGAGATCACCATCGATGCCGAGGGGCGCTACTACGTCAATCGCAGCGAGGTGGTGAACACCCAGCCCGAGACCCTGAAGGCGGCCATGAGTGAGGCGGCGGGAGGTGATAAGGCGCCGCGGCTGCTGCTCAGCGCCGACGCCAAGACCCCGCACCAGGCGGTGATCACCGCCATGGACGTGGCCCGCCAGCTGGGCTTCGTCAACCTCACCTTCGCCACCCGTCGACCCAGCGAGGAATAGGCCCACGATGCAAGCCACCGACACGGGCGCCTACCGGCGCCTGCTCGCCGACGTCAAACCCCACTGGCGCGCCTTCATCTTCGCCTCCATCGGCCTGGTGCTGGTGGCGGGCACCGAAGGGGCCTTCGTCGCCATGCTCAAGCCGATGCTCGACGGCAGCTTCGTCGAGCACGACCCACGCATCATCACCTGGACTCCGGTGGCTCTGATCCTGCTGTTCCTGGTGCGCGACAGCCTGACGGTGATCGTCCTGCTCGGTTACATGTTCTACATCGACGGGCTGCTGGCGATGATCCTGCTGCTGGGCGGCCCGCCCATCGCCCACCTGATCACCTGGATCTCCAAGCGCTTCCGTCGCTACTCCTCACGCATTCAGCACTCGGTGGGGGATGTCACCCGCATCGCCGAGGAGACCATCGAAGGCCAGCGGGTGGTGAAGACCTTTGGCGGCCAGGGCTACGAGCAGCAGCGCTTCGAGGCGGCCAACGAAGAGAACCGCAAACAGAACATGAAGCTGGAGACCACCAGCGCCGCCAGCGTGCCCATCGTCCAGCTGATC
>JBFFSW010000445.1:0-1585 GCA_041572195.1 Thiohalomonadaceae bacterium
ATCTGGATGCCGTGCTCCTGGGCGTAGGTCATCAGCTTCTCGCGGGAGTTGAGGTCCCACTCGCGCCAGGGGGCGATCACCTTCACGTCGGGCATCAGGGCGTAGGCGCCCAGCTCGAAGCGCACCTGGTCGTTGCCCTTGCCGGTGGCGCCGTGGGAGATGGCGTCGGCGCCGGTCTCGCGGGCGATCTCGATGAGGCGCTTGGCGATCAGCGGACGGGCGATGGAGGTGCCGAGCAGGTACTCACCCTCGTAGATGGCGTTGGCGCGGAACATCGGGAAGACGAAGTCGCGGGCGAACTCCTCGCGCATGTCGTCGATGTAGATCTCCTTCACCCCGGCCGCCTGGGCCTTGGCGCGGGCCGGTTCGACCTCCTCACCCTGGCCGATATCGGCGGTAAAGGTGACCACCTCACAGTTGTACTCATCCTGCAGCCACTTGAGGATGATGGAGGTATCGAGGCCGCCCGAATAGGCCAGCACCACTTTCTTCACGTCGGACATGGGATCTCCCGGAGATAGAGCCGAAAAACGATAACGGGAGATTATACCCCAGAGAGGGGGGCGCCGCGCTAGCGGCTGAGGACGACGCTCACCCGACGGTTGAGGGCGCGACCGCGGGAGGTGCGGTTGCTGGCGGTGGGCTGGGACTCACCGTAGTAGCGGATGGAGAAGCGCCCCTCACCCACCCCGGCGGCGATCAGGTAGTCACGTACCGCCTCGGCGCGGCGCTGGCTGAGGCGGTTGTTGACGCTGCGAAAGCCCTTGTTGTCGGTATGACCCTTGATGCTCACCTGCTTCACCGAGGGATCGGCGCTGAGATAGAGGGCCAGCTCGTCCAAACGCTCGCGGCTCTTGCGGTCCAGCTCCGCCTTGCCGAAGGCGAAGTGGATGAGACTGTCGCGCACATGCTCGAAGTCAAAGGGCAACACCTCGGTCAGGCAGGCCTGGAACTCACCCAGGGCGCGGCGCACGTTGACCGCCGAGAGCGCCACCCGCACCTGGTCCTTGCCATCGACCCAATCGGCGTACTCCAGGCTGGGGTACATGCCCACCTCCAGCTCGCTGAGCATGCGCCGGGCGGTCTCCTCGCCGAAGTGGAAGGGGGTCTTGCCGACGTGGTACTCCACCGTCTCCAGGCGGCGCACCGCCGCGCCGTGGCGCCAGCTCGGCGGACGCGAGCTGAGCGCCGCCTCGCCGGAGGAGAGCGGCTTCTGACGCGCCTTCAGGGTGAACTCCAGTTCGCCCCCCGCCCGCTGGCGGAAGGTGGCCAGGCCGTAGCGCGGCACCTCGTGGCGCAGCTCGCAGAGCAGGCGCGAGTAGTCCCCATCCCACTTCGAGGAGTGCTCGTCCGCCTCGTAGCGTTGCTGGCCCTGCGGCAGCGCCCATACCGGGGCGGACAGACACAGCAGCAGGCATGTGTTGATTAAACGTTTCATTGCTCTCTTTGTCGGCACGCCGCGGGGAAACTTTAACCCCAACAAAAGGGGCGCCGAGGCGCCCCTTTTCAAGCCATGCCCTTAACTGCAGGGCTGGAACTCGGTCGGCTCCTGATCGGCCATGTGCTCGTAGGTGTGCCAACGCAG
>JBFFSW010000446.1:0-1585 GCA_041572195.1 Thiohalomonadaceae bacterium
GAGGCTCCGGTCGGCGCCGTGGTGGAGGAGTCGGCCCCACTCGGCTGGCCCGAACTTCGCCAGCAGGTAAGCGAATGCTCACTCTGTCCCGAGCTGTTGGCCAATCGCACCCAGACCGTCTTCGGCGTCGGCAACGAGAACGCCGACTGGCTGATCATCGGCGAGGCCCCCGGGGCCGACGAGGACGCCCAGGGCGAGCCCTTTGTCGGCACGGCGGGGCAGCTGCTGAATCTGATGCTCAAGGCGGTGGGCAAGCGTCGCGAGGAGGTGTACATCGCCAACATCCTCAAGTGTCGCCCACCCAACAACCGCGACCCGCACGTGGATGAGGCGGCCCACTGCGCGGGCTACCTCAGGCGCCAGATCGAACTCATCCAGCCGAAACTGATCCTGATCGTCGGGCGCATCGCCGCCCACAACCTGCTCCAGGTGGAGACCCCCATCGGTAAGCTGCGCGGCCAGCTGCACGCCGTGGACGGTATCCCGGCGGTGGTCACCTACCACCCCGCCTACCTGCTGCGCTCCCCCGGCGAGAAGCGCAAGAGCTGGGAGGACCTGAAGCTGGCGATGCGGCTCTCGGAGGAGAGCGGGCAGGTATGAGTGAGGCGTTGCTGCGCCCCATGGCCGAGGGGGACCTGCCGGGGGTGATGCGGGTGGAGACCCTCAACTACCCCTTCCCCTGGTCCATCGGCATCTTCAACGACTGCCTCAAGCACCGCTACAGCAACTGGGTCTACGAGCATCAGGGCGGGGTGATCGGCTACGGGGTGATGTCCGCCGCCGCGGGCGAGGCCCACATCCTCAATATCTCCATCGACCCCGAGTTCATGGGCCGCGGCCTCGGCCGCCGCCTGCTGGAGCACCTGCTGGCCCGCGCCTATGAGTTCGGCGCCGAGACCGTCTTCCTGGAGGTGCGCCCCTCCAACCTGCCCGCCATCGCCCTCTACGCCGACAACGGCTTCAACCAGGTGGGGGTGCGGCGTGACTATTACCCCGCCCGTAACGGGCGCGAGGATGCGCTGATCCTGGCAAGGCACCTGATTTAGCTTTTCGCGTATAATCGCGCCCTTTACACCCACCCGAGCAGGACCATGTCGCAGATCGCCGAGCAGGCCAACAAGCGCCGCACCTTCGCCATCATCTCCCACCCGGACGCCGGTAAGACCACCCTCACCGAGAAGCTGCTGCTGTTCGGAGGGGCGATCCAGCTGGCCGGTACGGTCAAGGGGCGCAAGGCGGCACGTCACGCCACCTCCGACTGGATGAAGCTGGAGCAGGAGCGCGGCATCTCGGTGAGCTCCTCGGTGATGCAGTTCCCCTACCGCGCGCACACCATCAACCTGCTCGATACCCCCGGGCATGAGGACTTCTCCGAGGATACCTACCGTACCCTCACCGCGGTCGACTCGGCGCTGATGGTTATCGACGTGGCCAAGGGTGTCGAGGACCGGACTATCAAATTGATGGAGGTGTGCCGCCTGCGCGATACCCCCATCGTCACCTTCATCAACAAGCTCGACCGCGAGGGCAAGGAGCCGATCGAGCTGATGGATGAGGTGGAGGATGTGCTGAAGATTAAGTGCGC
>JBFFSW010000447.1:0-1572 GCA_041572195.1 Thiohalomonadaceae bacterium
GCAGCAGGTCGCCGGAGGAGACCGGGTCGTGTGGGTTGTCGAAGGCCAGCCAGAAGCCCACGCGCATGGCGCCGAAGACGACCAGGTAGATCAGCGCCAGCGCGGCGCAGAGTCGGTATAGGCGGGGGAGTTTGTCCATGGCCAGTATTGTATCATGGTGATTCATCGGACAAATCAGAAGGGGGGCGGGGTGAGAGTGTGGCTTCGGCGTATCGGCGTTGGCTTCCTGTTGCTGTTGGTGGTGCTGGCCATCGGTCGCCAGGTTCAGGTGGCCTGGGAGAGCCGCATCGTCGGCGCACGTGCCCCCTATCTGCAGATGCTGGGTGCCGACCGGGTCACCATCCGCTGGCAGAGCGAGGAGGCGGAGCGCGGCGTGTTGCATTTCGGTGAGCTGAGCCTGGAGGAGCAGGAGGCGACCACCCGCCACGCCGTCACCCTGACGGGACTGGAGCCCAATACTCGCTACCAGTACCGCATCGGCGAGTATCAAGGCCACTTCACCACCGCCCCGCCACGCGGGGCCGACGTGTCGCTCAGGCTGTGGATTCAGGGTGACCCCGGCTACGCCACCCAGGCGGCGTTGAAGACGCGCGACGCGGCGCTGGCGTGGATGGAGAAGAAGCGCCGCCCCGATCGCCCGCTGTTCGACCTCTGGCTCACCACCGGCGACAACGCCTACCGCTCCGGCACCAATGCCCAGTTCGAGAAGCACCTCTTCGCCCCCTACCGGGAACTGCTGGCCAACAACGCCTACTGGCCCACCTACGGCAATCACGACGACCGCCGCCGCGCCTTCTACCAGCTGTTCGACTTCCCCACCGGGGGCGAGCTGGGTGGCGAGCCCTCAGGCTCCGAGCACTACTTCAGCATCGATCACGGCCCGCTACACCTCGTCTTTCTCGACAGCCAGAGTGAGTCGCTTTCCAGCGACGGTGAGATGGCCCGCTGGCTGGAGCGCGACCTGGCCGCCAATAAGCAGCGTTGGACCCTGGTCGCCATCCACCACCCGCCCTACACCAAGGGCAGCCACGACTCCGATAGCTGGCGTGACAGTTGGGGGCGCATGCTGAAGGTGCGCGAGAACATCCTGCCCATCATCGAGCGCCACGGCGTCGACCTGGTGCTCAGCGGCCACAGCCACATGTACGAGCGCAGCCACCTCATTGCCGGCCACTACGGCGATTCGAAGAGCTTCGATGGGTCGATGATCCTCGACGGCGAATTGCCCTACGAAAAGGAGAGGGGCGGCACCCTCTACGCCGTGGTAGGCTCCTCCGCCAAGCTCGACCACGGCCCCCTCAACCACCCCGCCCACGCCGTAAGCCTGCGCAAGCGCGGCTCGCTGGTGGTGGATATTCAGGGGGAGAAACTGATTGGCCGCTTCATCGACGATGAAGGCAAGGTGGCGGATCGGTTTGTGATCCGGAAGGGGGCTCAGCTGGCTGGCGGATCGACGTAGTTGGGCGAGCGGAACATATTCTGTGCGTTGGGCTTGAGGCTGACGAAGTGCTCGATCTCCCGGTGTACGTCGCCATCGACCACCCGCATCCCGTGGCCGTGTTCAGCCTGGAA
>JBFFSW010000448.1:0-1570 GCA_041572195.1 Thiohalomonadaceae bacterium
CCCGCCGACTGTCCGGTGTGGCAGCTGCACGAGGTCTACTCCAGCGATGAGACCAAGGATTGGGTGCAGCAGGGTTGCGCCAGCGCCGGTATCGGCTGCATCGACTGCAAGGGCCCGGTGATCGATGCAGTACAGGCCGAGCTGGCGCCGATCCGCGAGCGCGCCGAGGAGTACCGCGCCAACCCCTCGATGGTGCGCAGCATCATCGAGGAGGGGGCCGAGGAGGCCCGTGACGTGGCCCGCGAAACCCTCACCGAGGTGCGCCAGGCGATGGGCCTGGTCTACCGGTAGACGAACATGAGCGACATCGACACCGTCCCGCCCGAGGCGCCACAGCTGCCCACACCCGGCGTCCCCATGCCCCAGCAGGAGGAGATGCCTTTCGCCGTGGTCGAGGGCTCGCCGCTGACCGAGCTGCCCAAGGACCTCTACATCCCGCCGCAGGCGCTGGAGGTGTTCCTGGAGGCCTTCGAGGGGCCGCTGGACCTGCTGCTCTACCTCATCAAGCGGCAGAATCTGGACATCCTCAACATCCCCATCGCCGAGATCACCCGCCAGTACATGGAGTACGTGGAGCTGATGACGGAGATGCAGCTGGAGCTGGCCGGGGAGTACCTGGTGATGGCCGCCATGCTCGCCGAGATCAAGTCGCGCATGCTGCTGCCGCGGCCGGTGGAGGAGGAGGGCGATGTCGACGACCCGCGCGCCGAGCTGGTGCGCCGCCTGCAGGAGTACGAGCGTTTCAAGCAGGCGGCCGAGGATATCGACGAGCTGCCGCGCACCGGTCGCGACACCTTCCCGGCCGTCATCCAGGGGCCTGACCGCCGCAGCAGCCGTCCGCAGCCGACGGTGGAACTTAAGGAAATTTTGTTGGCCATGGCCGAGGTGATGCGCCGCTCGGAGATGTTCGCCAGCCACCACGTGCAGCGCGAGACCCTCTCCATCCGTGAGCGCATGTCCTCCATCCTCGGTGCCATCAGCGCCGATCGCTTCACCGAGTTCACCTCGCTGTTCACCGTGCAGGAGGGGCGCCGCGGGGTGGTGGTCACCTTCATGGCGATCCTCGAGCTGATCAAGCAGTCGATGATTGAACTGGTGCAGAGCGAGCCCTTCGCTCCCATACACGTCAAGGCGGTGGCTGGCGCCCACGCCGCCGGTGAGGAAAATGACGATGAACACTGACGCCCTGAAGAACACTATCGAGGCGGCGCTGTTCGCCGCCGGAGAGCCGCTCAATCTCGACCGCCTGCTGGCGCTGTTCGAGGAGGAGGAGCGCCCCGAGCGCGAAGCGGTTAAGTCGGTGCTCGGCCGACTCGGTGATGAGTGCGAGGGGCGCGGCATCCAGCTCATCGAGGTGGCCGGCGGCTGGCGCTTCCAGGCCCGTCAGGAGGTGGCCCCCTGGGTCTCGCGACTGTGGGAGGAGAAGCCACCGCGCTACTCCCGCGCGCTGCTGGAGACCCTGGCCCTGATCGCCTACCGCCAGCCCATCACCCGCGCCGAGATCGAGGACATCCGCGGCGTGGCGGTGAGCACCAATATCATGAAGACACTGCAGGAGCGTGGCTGGGTA
>JBFFSW010000449.1:0-1568 GCA_041572195.1 Thiohalomonadaceae bacterium
ACCTCAAGGTGCTGGGCGCCCACAACGTCAACCCGGAGCGGCCACGCGGCCTGACCACCGGCGCCACCCTGCGTGGCGTGGTCGAAGGCTATGAGCCCTTCCGCCGCGAAGACGGCCAGCTGCCCGCCACCTATGAGGTGATCTACGGTCACGCCTTCGGCGCGGGCGAGATTACCCAGCGGGAGTTGGAGGATGGCGGTGTGGGGGTGCCCATCGACCTCATCGGTGGTCGCCATGGCTGAGGGCTACTTCATCACCGGCACCGACACCGAGATCGGCAAGAGCTTCGTCAGCGTGCGCTTGATGCGTCACTTTAAGGCGCAGGGTAAAAGCGTGCTGGGGATGAAGCCCATCGCCTCGGGCTGCGCGCGCACGAGTGATGGACTGCGCAACGTGGATGCCCTGGCGCTGATGGCCGAGAATTCCCTGAATATTCCCTACGAGGTCATCAACCCCTACCGCTTCGAGCCCGCCATCGCCCCGCACATCGCCGCGGGTGAGGCCGGGGTTCGCATCGAGCTGGATGTCATCGCCGAGGCCTTTGAGCAATTGCAGGCCGATATGGTGATCGTCGAGGGGGTGGGCGGCTGGCGGGTGCCGCTGGGTGATGAGATCGAAGTGGCCGACCTGGCCCGCCGCCTCGGCCTGCCGGTGATCCTGGTGGTGGGGATGCGCCTGGGCTGCATCAATCACGCCCTGCTCAGCGCCGAGGCGATTGAGCGCTCGGGCTGCGAGCTGCGCGGCTGGATCGCCAACTTCGTCGACCCTAACATGGTCGCCCAGGCCGATAATCTTGCCGCCATCGAACGGCGCCTCGGTCCACCGCTGGCTACCCTGGCCCATGGCGCCGAGGCGCTGGCGGATGTGCGTCTATAATCGAGAGTATGGCTGAACGAGTATTTTCGATACTGTTGATCACCCTGCTGCTGGGGGCCTGCGCCGCCAGGGCGCCAGAGGCCATCCGTAGTGCTCCGCCGGGGGACCTGAGCGTCAAGGAGGCGCAGGCCGAACCGGAGCGTTTCCTCGGTACGCCGCTGCGCTGGGGCGGGCGCATCATCCGTCTGCACAACCGCGCCGATGAGACCCTGATCGAGCTGCTGGCCCTGCCGCTGGACAAGTCGGGCCAGCCGGTGGAGGCGGCCGCCGGTTGGTACGGTCGCTTTCTCATCCGCATCGAACGCTTTATCGATCCGCTGGTCTACGAAGAGGGGCGATTGCTCACCGTGGCCGGTAAGCTGGCCGGGATTGAGGCGCGCCATATCGGTGAGTTCGAATACCGCTACCCGGTGGTCGAGGCGGGCACCCTGCACCTCTGGCCCAGGCCCGAACCGGCCACGCCCTGGGCGCCGGTCTACGAGCCCTGGCCCTGGTATCATGACCCCTGGTTCCACCCCCACCCCTGGCACCCCTACCACTGATGAGGAGTCCGTTCATGAACCCACGCATCGCCCTGCTTGCCATCGTTACCCTGTTGCTCAGCGCCTGCGCCTCCGGTCCGCGCTTCGAGACCAAGGGGGTGGATGGGGCCATCACCCCGCAACGGGCGGTGGTCGAGGGCGATACGCTAC
>JBFFSW010000450.1:0-1567 GCA_041572195.1 Thiohalomonadaceae bacterium
CTGGAGCACTCCGGGGCGGTGGTCGAGCAGGTGGTGCGGCCCACCGGACTGGTCGACCCGGAGGTGGAGATCCGCCCGGTGGGCACCCAGGTGGACGACCTGCTCTCGGAGATCAACAAGTGCAGCGAGCTGGAGCAGCGGGTCCTGGTCACCACCCTGACCAAGCGCATGGCCGAGGACCTCACCGAGTACCTGGAGGAGCACGGCGTGCGCGTGCGTTACCTGCACTCCGACATCGATACCGTTGAGCGGGTGGAGATCATCCGCGACCTGCGCCTGGGGGAGTTCGACGTGCTGGTCGGCATCAACCTGCTGCGTGAGGGGCTGGATATGCCCGAGGTGGCGCTGGTGGCCATCCTCGACGCCGACAAGGAGGGCTTCCTGCGCTCCGAGACCTCCCTCATTCAGACCATCGGCCGCGCCGCCCGTAACCTGCACGGCCGCGCCATCCTCTATGCCGACCGCATCACCGGTTCCATGCAGCGGGCCATCGACGAGACCGCTCGCCGCCGCGAGAAACAGATGGCCTACAACCTTGAGCACGGCATTACCCCCAGGGGGGTGGAGAAGAAGATCCACGACATCCTCGAGAGCGGCTACCCCGGCGTGCCCGGCACCCCCAGGCAGTACGCCAAGGTGGCCGAGGAGGTGGCCGAATACGCGGCGATGAAGCCCGCCGAGCTGGAGAAGCGGGTCAAGCGCCTGGAGGCGCAGATGATGGAACACGCCAAAAATCTGGAGTTCGAGGAGGCGGCCCGGGTGCGCGACCAGATCCGCCATATTCAGGAGGCGAACATGGGGCTGGTTTCCTGAAAATTTTTTAAAAACCCCCTTGCCAATCCGCGGCCGCTTCTGTATCTTGCGCACTTCTTCAGGCGCGTAGCTCAGTTGGTTAGAGCACCACCTTGACATGGTGGGGGTCGTTGGTTCGAATCCAATCGCGCCTACCAACATCGAGAAAGCACTGCTCCCCACGTCGGGTCAGTGCTTTTTCTTTATCCGGCTCACGTGGTCTTTGGTAGGGACCACCACTGAATAAGGACAGCGTTATGCCCGTTATTACCCTGCCCGATGGTTCCCAGCGCGAATTCGATCACCCTGTCACGGTGATGGACGTGGCCGCCGATATCGGCCCCGGTCTGGCCAAGGCCACCCTCGCCGGCAAGGTGGACGGCAAGCTGGTCGACGCCTCCTTCTCCATCGACAGCGACGCCCAGCTGGCCATCGTCACCGAGCGCGACGAGGAGGGGCTGGAGGTCATCCGCCACTCCACCGCCCACCTGCTGGCGCAGGCGGTGCAGCAGCTCTACCCGGATGCCCAGGTGACCATCGGCCCGGTGATCGATAACGGCTTCTACTACGACTTCGCCTACAAGCCAGGCTTCTCCCCCGAGGACCTGGAGAAGATCGAGCTGCGCATGGCCGAGCTGGTCAAGGCGGACATCGCCATCGAGCGCTCGGTGATGGACCGTGACGAGGCCGTCGCCTTCTTCAAGGATAAGGGTGAGGCCTACAAGGCGGAGCTGATCGAGGCAATCCCGGCGGGTGAGGAGCTCTCCTTATATAA
>JBFFSW010000451.1:0-1565 GCA_041572195.1 Thiohalomonadaceae bacterium
CTCATCGCCTCGGCCACGCCATCGCGCGCGGGCAGCGGTTCGAAGCGACCGGTGAGACCCTCGGTCATGGAGTGAAAGCGGTCCACCCACTCATGGCCCATCTCCCCCATCTTGGCGATGGCCACCTCAGAGGCGATCATCTCCGCCGGCTTCTCGCTGGCGAAGGCGCCATTACCCAACCAGTGGTCGCCGTGGGAGTGGGAGTTGATCACCCACTTGATGGGCTGGTCGCTGACCGCGCGAATCGCCTTCAGCAGGGCCTTGCCGATGGTCTCGGAAGAGCCGGTATCAAACACCAGCAGCCCCTCGGCGGTCTCGACGAAGGCGGAGTTGGAGTTCCAGCCCTTGTTCTCGACATTGGGGAAGGAGGTGGCCGGGGAGATGATGGCCCAGACGCCATCGGCCACCTTCTGCACCTGCATCGGATAGTCATCGACCCCGGCCGGCTCGCCGGCATGCACGCTCAGGCTGAAGAGGCCGATCAGGGCCGCGGTAAACAGTCGCATGGTTAGACTCCTTATTCTCCAGCCTCGCCGAGGATGCGCTGCAGCTGGCGGGCGTACTCCTCAATGTCCGAGTCGTTCTTGGTTTCGGTGGCACAGACCAGGATGCAGTTCTGCAACTCCGGGTAGTCGCGCCCCAGGTGGTAACCGCCCAACAGATCCTGCGCCGCCAGCTCGCGCAGCAGCACCTCGGCATCGGCCGAGGTGCGGATCACCGCCTCGTGGAAGAACGGCCCCTCGAAGACCCGCTCGACACCATCGACGGCCGTGAGCCGCTCCAGCAGTTTACGGGTGTTGGCGTGCGAGGCGGCGGCGACCGACTCCAGCCCGGCAGGCCCCATTAGCGCCATGTGAATAGTGGCGGCCGCGGCCATCAGCCACTGGTTAGTGCAGATGTTGGAAGTGGCCTTGGAGCGGCGGATATGCTGCTCGCGCGCCTGCAGGGTCAGGGTAAAGCCGGGCTTGCCCTCGAGGTCCACGGTGCCACCGACGATGCGCCCCGGCATCTGTCGCACGTAGGCCTGCTTGCAGGCCATGAAGCCGAAGTAGGGACCGCCGGAGGAGAGCGGGATGCCCAGCGGCTGGCCCTCGCCGATGGCGATGTCGGCCCCACTCTCGCCCCACTCGCCCGGCGGCTTGAGCAGCGCCAGAGCCAGCGGGTTGACCAGACCGATCACCAACGCACCGTTAGCGTGCGCCCAGTCGGTCATCTCGTCCACCGCTTCCAGGGCACCGAAGAAGTTGGGCTGGGGAATCACCAGGGCGGCGAAGTCTTCGCCACTGTACGTCTCCAGTGCCTTGGGCAGAATCGCACCACCACCGGGGCAGAAGGGGACCTCCACCAGATCGATACCCTGGTTGGAGACGATCGCCCGCACCACCTTACGGTAGGTGGGAT
Organism: Thiohalomonadaceae bacterium; assembly: GCA_041572195.1. Taxonomy (GTDB): domain Bacteria; phylum Pseudomonadota; class Gammaproteobacteria; order Thiohalomonadales; family Thiohalomonadaceae; genus JBFFSW01. The sequence goes on from JBFFSW010000451.1 coordinate 1,402, forward strand.
GCACGCTGGTGGGCATGAGGATACGCTTGGACTTGCTCTTGCGGTTGGCGCGCACCGCCATCAGCACCGCCTCGGCCAGCGCCGAGGCGCCGTCGTAGAGCGAGGCGTTGGCCGCATCCAGAGCGGTAAGTGCGGTAATCATCGACTGGAACTCGTAGACCAGC
>JBFFSW010000452.1:0-1565 GCA_041572195.1 Thiohalomonadaceae bacterium
ACCGCGGGCGGCGAGTGCTTCCAGGTCGATGCCGGCGGTGCGTATCGCTTCGATATTGCTGACGGGGATGCCGCTGATGCGCTCCATCACCATGACGTTGCGGCGGCAGTAGGGCCAGTGCACCTCGGGCACGTAGAGCAGCTCGGAGCCCTGGAAGTTGCGGCGGATCTGCGAGGCGGCGGCGGCCTCGCGCATCAGGTCCAGCTCATCGAGCAGGTTCTTCTCGAACTCGGCCACCACCTCCAGCGGGCGCAGGCGGCGGCCCTCGCCCCAGTAGCGTTGCAGCTTGTCGGCGATGGTGTAGAGCAGGGCGATGTCGCGGCGGATCACCGGCTCGATGTCCGGGCGCAGCACCTTGATCACCACCTCGCGGCCATCCTTCAGGCGCGCGGCGTGCACCTGGGCGATGGAGGCGGAGGCCAGCGGGGTCGCATCGAACTCGTCGAACAGCTCCTCAATGGGCTTGCCGTAGGCCTTCTCGATGATGGCCCGCGCCCGCTCACCGGCGAAGGGGGGCACGCGGTCCTGCAGGCGGGTCAGCTCGACGGCGATGTCATCGGGCAGCAGGTCGCGGCGGGTGGAGAGGATCTGCCCGAACTTGACGAAGATCGGCCCCAACGCCTCCAGCGACAGGCGGATGCGCTCGCCGCGCTCCAGGCCGCGCAGACGCAGCAGCCGCCACCACATGAAGGGGCGCAGCCAGCGCAGCGGGCGGAACAGGTGCCCGGCGAGCAGGAAGTCGTCCAGCCCGTGGCGGGCCAGCACCCAGGCGATGTGCAGCAGGCGCCACATCTGGCTCAGGCTTCTCACGGGTGGCGGCCCTCCAGGCGGGCGATGCGCGCCGCCAGGCGCTCGACGCCATCACGCAGACTATCGACGCCATCGAGGAATTCGCGCACCTCGTCCGGGTGCGGCAGGATGCGCGACTCCTCGCGCAGGTAGTCGGCGGTGTCCATGCCGAGGTGGTCGGCGGAGCGGTTGAACCAGGAGAACAGCCCACGCGCGGCCTGGCCCAGCTGGTGGGCGGCGACATCGCCGACGAGCCGTGAGAGGTGCTCCTCCCAGTCGATATCCACCTGCTGGATGATGCGCTGGAAGCGCTGCCCCAGCTCCACGTCGCCCTCGATCTCCACGCCGCCGCCGAACAAGGTGTCGGCGGAGCCGGAGGCCATGCGCAGCATGCTCAGCGGGGCACCGCGCAGGGTGGTGTCGGCCTCGCCGTCGAAGCTGCCCATCACCGCCAGATACCCCTCGTCGTCGGCGCGCAGGCAGATGCGCAGGCCGGTGCCGCTGAGGGCCATGGCCACCACCCGCCCATCGAGGGCGGCCAGCCGCTCGGGGCTCCTGGGGTCCAGGGCCAGGGCGGCGTTGAGGGCCTGCTCCAGTCCCGCCAGTGCGGCGGTGAGGGCTTCGCTCACAGCTTGAAGCCCTTGTGCAGGGCGACGATGCCGCCGGTGAGGTTGTGGTAGTCGCAGCGCTCGAAGCCCGCCGCCTGCATCATCTCCTTGAGGGTCTTCTGGTCCGGGTGCATGCGGATGGATTCGGCCAGATAGCGGTAGCTGTCG
>JBFFSW010000453.1:0-1559 GCA_041572195.1 Thiohalomonadaceae bacterium
CGTTGCACCAGCCGCGGCAGGAAGGCAACCAGCGCCAGCAGCGCCAGGGCCAGCAGCCCCTTCTGGATCATCCCCTCGCCCCCGGCCACCGCCTCGCGCCCGGCATAGCCCAGATAGGTGTAGGCGATGGCCCCGGGCAGCATGCAGAGATAGCTGGCGATGACGTAGTGGCCCAGGCGGATGCGGGTTAGCCCCAGGGCGTAGTTGAGCAGGTTGAAGGGGAACAGCGGCACCAGGCGGGTGAAGGAGACGAAGCGCCACCCCTCCGCCTCCACCCCGGCCTTGATCTTGCCCAGCCGCTCGCCGCTCCTCTTCTCCACCCAGTCGGCCCCCAGGTAGCGGGCCACCAGAAAGGCGAGGGTGGCGCCGAGGGTGGCGCCGGTGAGGTTGTAGAGGGTACCCCAGAGCGGGCCGAACAGCGCGCCCCCGGCCAGGGTCAGTAGCGAGCCGGGGAGGAAGAAGACGGTGCCGACGGCGTAGATGAGCATGAAGATCAGCGGCGCGGCCACTCCCCACTGCTCCAGCCACCCCTGTAGCGCCTCGGCGCTGAGCGCCTCTCGGTACTCGAAGCCCAGGGTGATGCCCGCCGCCAGCAGGGCGAGGAGGGCGATGCGCAGCAGGCGCTGTTTACTCATCGTCCTTACTCCAGCGACGGTTGATGGCGTAGCCCCCGGCCTTGCCGATGAAGGGCAGGCGCAGCAGCCCTGGCAGCCAGGCGCAGGTGCCGGCGTCGTCGAAGCCCTTGATGCCGATGCTCATCGCCTCGTGCCCGGCGCGCGGCTGGGCACGGTAGGTGCCGAAAATTCGGTCCCAGAGGGAGAGGTTGAAGCCGAAGTTGGAGTTGGCCTCGTCCGCCTCGGTGGAGTGGTGCACGCGGTGCATGTCGGGGGTGACGATGAGGAGCCGCAGCAGCCTATCCAGCCCCAGCGGCAGACGCACGTTGCCGTGGTTGAACATCGCCATGCCGTTGAGCAGCACCTCGAAGATCACCACCGCCACCACCGCCGGGCCGAGGGCGGCGATGGCGGCGAACTTGATCAGCATGGAGAGGATGATCTCAATGGGGTGGAAGCGCAGGCCGGTGGTGGTGTCGTAGTCCAGGTCGGCGTGGTGCACCCGGTGCAGGCGCCAGAGCATCGGCACCGCGTGCACCAGCACGTGCTGAAGATAGATGATCATATCCAGCAGCACGATAGCCAGCAGCCACTCCAGCGCCGGGTTCCACTGCAATTGATTGAACAGCCCCCAGCCGCGCTCGGCGGCGAAGGCGGCCATGCCCACCGCGGCGGCGGGGAAGAGCCAGCGCAGGATGGCCATATTTAAAGATACCAGCGCCAGGTTGTTGCCCCAGCGCAGCAGGCGCGGGAGGCGTCGCTCGCGGCGCGGGCTGAACTGCTCCCACAGCAGCATCACGGCGAGGATGCCGAGGAAAAAGCCGAGGCGGATATACGGTTCGTGTTCGCGGATGAGGGTTTCGATGTCCATCGGGCGATTATGGGGGATGTCCCCTGGCTTGTCAGCCGTGTATGCCCGGTGCATGCTGAGGCCATCAAACTGAG
>JBFFSW010000454.1:0-1559 GCA_041572195.1 Thiohalomonadaceae bacterium
GTGAGGATGGCCAGGGTCAGCGAGGCCCACAGCAGGCCGGGGGTGCCGAAGGTGGGCGCGGGCAGCGCCTCGGGGAAAAACAGCTGGTCGATGTTGCCGCCGAGGAAGTAGACGAAGAAGCCCAGGCCGAAGACGCCGTAGACGATCGAGGGCACGCCCGCCAGATTGTTCACCGCGATGCGGATGAGGCGGGTGACCGGCCCCTGCTTGGCGTACTCGCGCAGGTAGACCGCCGCCACCACGCCGAAGGGGGTGACGAAGATGGACATCAGGATCACCATCATCACGGTGCCGAAGATGGCCGGGAAGATGCCGCCTTCGGTGTTGGCCTCGCGCGGGTCGTCGCTGACGAACAGCCACAGCTGGTGCAGGTAGAAGAGGCTCTTGTCGAACACCGACATGGCGTTGGGGCGGTAGGCCTGCACCACCTGGGCGAGCCTCACCTCGACGATGCGCCCATCCATCACCTCGGCGGTGATGCTGTCACGGTTGATCTCGGAGTAGAGCTCGTTGAGGCGCTCCTGCAGGGCGTTGTACTCCACATCCAGGGCCTCGCGCTCGGAGGCGATGGCGGCGCGTGCGGCCGGGGCCTCGTTACCCTCCAGCTCCAGCGCGCGCTCCCTCAGGCGCAGCCGCTCCATCTCGTAGTTGACCGCGCCGATGGCGCCCTGCTCGATCGAGGCGATCTGCCCGTGCAGCTCCAGCGCCCGCTCCAGGTGCGCTTGCATAGCGGCCCAGGCCGCCTCGCCCTCGGCGACGGTCTCCCCCGCCTCCCTGACCGACTTCAGGTAGCCGTAGAAGTTGCCCCACTCACGGCGCTCGATGATCATCAGCGCCTCGGGGCGCTCCACCTCTTTCAGGCCATCCTCCAGCACCCAGCGGAAGTCCAGGCCGCCGACGTCGCGGTTGCCGGTCTTCACCAGCAGGCGGGTCATCGACTCCAGCCCCTCGGCCACCTCGACACCGGCATGGCGCAGGCGCTCGGCGGGCACCACTTCGCTGTCGTGCACCTCGCCGATGAGGCGGATGGTCTCGCCGCTCTGCTCGACGTACTGGGCGTCCATGATCGGCTTGGCCCAGAAGTGACCGAGGCCGCGGGCGGCGATCAACATCAACAGCCCGGCGACCATGACGATGCTGATGCTCACCGCGCCGGCGTTGAGCCAGATGTAGGGGTCGCCGCTGCGATACCAGGTTTTCAGCGTCTTCTTCATCGGTTACAGGCTGCTGTATTTGCGGCGCAGGCGCTGACGCACGATCTCCGCCATGGTGTTAAAGACGAAGGTGAAGAGGAACAACACCAGCGCCGCCAGGAACAACACCCGATAGTGGGTGGAGGCCACTTCGGATTCGGGCATCTCCACGGCGATGTTGGCCGAGAGGGTGCGCATGCCCTGGAAGATGCTGAAGTCCATCACCGGGGTGTTGCCGGTGGCCATCAGCACGATCATGGTCTCGCCCACGGCGCGGCCGAGACCGATCATGAGGGCGGAGAAGAGCCCGCTCATGGCGGTCGGCAGGATCACCCGCGCGGCCGTCTGCCAGGGCGTCGCTCCACA
>JBFFSW010000455.1:0-1558 GCA_041572195.1 Thiohalomonadaceae bacterium
GCCGGTCAAGCGGGTGAAGGTGGAGAGCCGCCTCGAGCGCATCGACGCCGCCGAGCTGCGCGCGGTGATCGAGCCCCAGGTGGGTGCCGGGCTGCTGAACCTGGATGTGGAGGCGCTGCGCAGTTCGCTGGAGGCGTTGCCCTGGGTGCACCGTGCCTCGGTGCGCCGCGCCTGGCCCGACGCCATCCTGGTTCGGGTGGAGGAGCAGCGACCGCTGGCGCGCTGGGCCGATGGCGGGCTGGTCAACCTCGACGGCGTGCGCTTCGCCGCCCCGGCCGATGCCTGGCAGAGGGCCCTGCCGCTGTTCGCCGGGCCCGAGGGGAGCCAGCTGCAGCTGAGCGAGCACTACCGCGAGATGTCGCGCATGCTCTCGCCGCTGGGCCTGGGGATTCGCGAGCTGGTGCTGGACGAGCGTCGCGCCATGAGCCTGCAACTGGATAACGGCTGGCGGGTGCTGCTGGGACGTGAGCGCGCCTATCCGCGGCTGCTGCGCTTCGTGCGCGTCTACCCGCGCAACCTGGCGCCGCGCCAGGCGGAGATTGCACAGATCGATTTGCGTTACACCAACGGCTTCGCCGTGCGCTGGCGCGATGCGTCGGGTGCGGCCTGAGCCGGAGGGGAGAGAGATGTCGAAGAAAATGGAAAAGAACATGATCGTGGCCCTGGATATCGGTACCTCCAAGGTGGTGGCGATCGTCGGTGAGGTGGGCGTCGAGGGACAGGTGGATATCATCGGTATCGGCTCCCACCCCTCGCGCGGACTGAAGAAGGGCGTGGTGGTCAACATCGAATCGACGGTGCAGTCCATCCAGCGCGCGGTGGAGGAGGCGGAGCTGATGGCCGGTTGCCAGATCCACTCGGTCTACGCGGGCATCGCCGGCAGCCACATCAAGAGCCTCAACTCCCACGGCATCGTCGCCATCCGTGACAAGGAGGTGACCCACGGTGATGTCGAGCGTGTCATCGACGCGGCCCGCGCGGTGGCCATCCCGGCGGACCAGAAGATCCTCCACGTGCTGCCGCAGGAGTTCATCATCGACAACCAGGAGGGGATCCGCGAGCCGGTGGGGATGTCCGGTGTGCGCCTGGAGTCCAAGGTGCACCTGGTCACCGGCGCGGTGAGCGCGGCGCAGAACATCATCAAGTGCGTGCGCCGCTGCGGCCTGGAGGTGGACGACATCATCCTCGAGCAGCTGGCCTCCAGCTACGCGGTGCTCTCCGAGGATGAGAAGGAGCTGGGTGTCTGCCTGGTGGACATCGGCGGCGGCACCACCGATATCGCGGTGTTCACCGAGGGGGCCATCCGCCACACCGCGGTGATCCCCATCGCCGGCGATCAGGTGACCAACGACATCGCCGTGGCCATGCGTACCCCCACCCAGTACGCCGAGGAGATCAAGATCAAGTACGCCTGCGCGCTGACCCAGCTGGCCAACCCCGAGGAGACCATTGAGGTGCCCAGCGTCGGCGACCGCCCACCGCGGCGTCTGGCCCGCCAGACCCTGGCCGAGGTGGTGGAGCCGCGCTACGAGGAGCTGTTCACCCTGATCCAGGCGGA
>JBFFSW010000456.1:0-1555 GCA_041572195.1 Thiohalomonadaceae bacterium
ACTACTTTTCGGCCGGGGTCCTGCAGGGGATCCCCGGCCCCGGAGCTGTTCTGGCTTCTGTTGAGATACCTCAGGCCGGTCTGGGTTTTGAAGGGTATATACGGTGCCGCCGAAGTCCTCCTTCGGCTCGCCGTTGATGACGGTGCCCAAAGGGGCACCTAGGCGGTGCTCCAGGATCTCCACGGCGTAGGGGCCGGTGATGGCGTGCATGGCGTCGAAGCGCAGGCGCAGGCCGCCGGAGATCATCGAACGGATGGCCTCGAAGTCGAACAGCGACTCCATCAGCTCGGCGTAGTCGGCTACCGGGTCGATCACCTCGACGCGCATGCCGCCCAGGGTGTGCTCGGTGAGGTGGTCGATGTCCAGGTCGTCGGTATCGGTGATGCGGTAGTGGCTGATCCCGCGGCTGCGTTCGTACATCGCCTCGGTCAGCGCCTCTGGGGCGGGGCCGCCGTTGGCGGTGTTGAACTTGATGCCGAAGTCGCCGTCGGCCCCGCCGGGGTTGTGGCTGGCGGAGAGGATGATGCCCCCCTGGGTCTGGTACTTGCGGATCACCGCCGAGACCGCCGGGGTGGAGAGCAGACCGCCGCGCCCCACCAGCACCCGGGCGATGCCGTTGGCGGCGGCCATGCGAATGATGGTCTGGATCGCCTCGCGGTTGTAGTAGCGGCCGTCGCCGCCCAGCACCAGGGTGCCGCCAAGGAGCTCTGGCACGCAGTCGAACAGGGCCTGGACGAAGTTTTCCAGGTAGTGGGGACGCTGGAAGTGAGTGACCTTTTTGCGCAGCCCGGAGGTGCCGGGGCGCTGGTCGTCGAAGGGGCTGGTGGGGGTGTCGATGATCTTCATGGGCTTTCTGATTTATTCGTTGCCGCACATTCAATCACAGCGGGGCTTGAATTGCAGGCCTCATGCCCCCACTTTGTGTCAGTCATTAGCATAACGATTAATCTATCTTGTTGTTTTCGGAGGATTTGTAAGACATGAGCGTTGACGCCCACAAGGAGACACTGGGTTTCGAGACCGAGGTGAAGCAGCTGCTGCAGCTGATGATCCACTCCCTCTATTCCAATAAGGAGATCTTCCTGCGTGAGCTGATCTCCAACGCCTCGGACGCCTGCGACAAGCTGCGCTTCGAGGCCCTTTCCGACGATGCCCTCTACGAGGGTGAGGAGGAGCTGAGGATCCAGCTGGCCTTCGACAAGGAGGCGAACACCGTCACCCTCAGCGATAACGGCATCGGCATGAGCCGCGAGGAGGTGGTGGCCAACCTCGGCACCATCGCCCGCTCCGGCACCAAGGCCTTCCTGGAGAGCCTGAGCGGCGACCAGGCCAAGGACTCCAACCTCATTGGTCAGTTCGGTGTCGGCTTCTACTCCTCCTTCATCGTCGCCGACCGGGTCACCGTCACCACCCGCCGCGCCGGTCTCACCGCCGAGCACGGCGTGCGCTGGGAGTCGGCGGGCGAGGGGGACTACACCCTGGAGAATGTGGAGAAGGCCGAACACGGTACCGAGATCGTACTGCACCTGCGTGACGGAGAGGAGGAGTTTGCCGA
>JBFFSW010000457.1:0-1552 GCA_041572195.1 Thiohalomonadaceae bacterium
AGGCCGACCATCCGTGGCATGGATGCGCTCCCTTTATCAGTCCCTGAGGTCGGCGGAGTCGACGGTGTTCTGCAGCAGGGTGGCGACGGTCATGGGGCCAACGCCGCCCGGCACCGGTGTGATCCACCCGGCCCGCTCGGCGGCGATATCGTATTCCACATCGCCGACCAGGCGGCCATCGTCGAGGCGGTTGATGCCGACATCGATGACGATGGCGCCGGGCTTGATCCACTCCCCCTTGACCAGGCCGGGACGGCCTACCGCCACCACCACGATGTCGGCGCGACCGACGTGCTCGGCGGTATCCTTGGTGAAACGATGGCAGGTGGTGACGGTGCAGCCGGCCAGCAGCAGTTCCAGCCCCATGGGACGGCCGACGATGTTGGAGGCACCGACGATCACCGCATGCTTGCCCTTGAGATCCTCCCCAGTGGACTCCAGCAGGGTCATGGAGCCGCGAGGGGTGCAGGGACGCAGCACCGGCATGCGCAGCGCCAGGCGACCGATGTTGTAGGGGTGGAAGCCGTCCACGTCCTTGTCGGGGTGGATACGCTCCAGCACCTTCTCGCTGTCGATGTGCTCGGGCAGCGGCAGCTGGATGAGGATGCCGTCCACCTGCTCGTCGGCGTTGAGCCTGTCCACCAGCTCCAGCAGTTCGGCCTCGGTGGTGGTGGCGGGCAGGTCGTGGGAGAAGGAGGCGATGCCGGTCTCCTCGCAGCCGCGGCGCTTGCTGCCGACGTAAACCTGGGAGGCCGGGTCCTCGCCCACCAGCACCACCGCCAGACCGGGACGACGGCGCCCCTCGGCCAGGCGGGCGTCCACCCGCGCTTTGACATCCTGCCGCAGTTGGGCGGCGATGGCCTTACCATCGATAATCTTGGCGCTCATGCTCGTTCCGGCTCGTGTTGACAGCTGAAGGGAAGAGAGGCATTTTCTCATGCCCCGACCGCCGCCGCCAAGGCAAAAAAGGTGGGTTGACGGGGCGGGACTCGGCGCGTATTATCGCCGCTTCGCGCATGGGGCGAGACGCTGAAAGGCAGCTCGACAACCCCGCCGGAGATTTAACCGGGGTATAGCGCAGTCTGGTAGCGCGCCTGCTTTGGGAGCAGGATGTCGGGGGTTCGAATCCCTCTACCCCGACCAAATTCGCCACCAGGCAAAAGCGAATTTCGCTCGAACAGGATTTGCGCCTGTAGCTCATCTGGATAGAGCATCGGTCTTCTAAACCGAGGGTAGCAGGTTCGAGTCCTGCCAGGCGCGCCATACAGCGTGTCGGCAACACACCAGTTTATGGTGGGTGTAGCTCAGTTGGTAGAGCCCTGGATTGTGATTCCAGTCGTCGTGGGTTCGAGTCCCATCATCCACCCCAATCCGAAACGGCCTGCTTTTTAAGCAGGCCGTTTTTTTTCGCCCCCTCGAATGGTTTAGAATCGAAAACCCAAGCACTCAGCCAGAGGTCAGCCCATGCGCATCGGTACCCCGCTCTCCCCCTCCGCCACCCGCGTGATGCTGCTCGGCAGCGGCGAACTGGGCAAGGAGGTGATCATCGCCC
>JBFFSW010000458.1:0-1551 GCA_041572195.1 Thiohalomonadaceae bacterium
CCTCCACCACCAGCTTGCCGGAGCGCTCCGCCTCCTGCACGCCGATGCGCGCGGCGCCGCCCAGCTCTCGCCGCTCGCGGCGCTCCTCGCGCAGGGCCTTGAGTGCCCGCACCCGCCCCTCGTTGCGGGTACGCCGTGCCTTGATCCCCTGGCGGATCCACACCTCCTCCTGGGCCAGCTTCTTGTCGAAGAGCGCGTTCTGCTTCTCCTCGGCCTCGCGTACCTCCTGACGGCGGCGCAGGAAGTTGTCGTAGTCACCGGGCCAGGAGGTGAGTCGGCCGCGGTCCAGCTCGGCGATACGGGTGGCCAGGGCGCGCAGGAAGGCGCGGTCGTGGGTGATGAACAGCAGCGCGCCGCGGAAGTTGATGAGGAACTGCTCCAGCCACTCGATACCGGCGATATCCAGGTGGTTGGTGGGCTCGTCCAGCAACAGCAGGTCGGGCTCGCCGACCAGGGCGCGGGCCAGCAGCACGCGACGCTTCATACCGCCGGAGAGGGACTCGAAGGCGGCAGTCGGGTCCAGCTCCATGCGTGAGAGCACCGTCTCCACCCGCTGGCGAAGCTCCCAGCCCCCCTCGTGCTCCAGCTGCTGCTGAATCTCCGCCAGCGGCTCCATCGCCGACTCATCCCCCTCGGCCAGACGGGCGCTGAGGCGCTCGAACTCCACCAGCCGTGCGCCCAGGGCCTGCTCGCCGGAGGCGGTCACCTCGAAGACGCTGCCGTGAATATCGTGCGGCACCTCCTGGCCCAGGCGCGCCACGCGGGCCCCCTGACGGAAGGCCAGCTCGCCGTCATCGGCCTGCAGCTCACCGGCCAGCAGTTTAAGCAGGGTGGACTTGCCGCAGCCGTTGCGCCCGACCAGACAGACCCGCTCGCCCGCCTCCAGCTCCAGCTCCACGCCATCGAGCAGGGGGGGGCCACCGAAGCCCAGGTGGATATCGCGCAGTCGTACCAGTGCCATCGTCTCTTCTCTTTAATCTCGTCAATCAGCCGCGACGGCGCTCCAGGCTGGCCATCGCCGCGTTGATGCGTTGCAGTTCGGCGGTGTCGCCGCCGCGGTCGGGGTGGTGGCGCATCGCCAGCTCGCGGTAGCGACGGCGGATCGCCGGCCAGTCGCCATCGGCATCGTGCCCGGAGAGCCCCAGCACCGCCAGCGCCTCATCACAGTCCAGGTGGGCCCGGTAGCGACCCCAGAAGGAGGCCAGCAACTCCAGCACCTCCCGCTCACCGGTATCGTCCAGTTGAGTGAGGTCCAGATAGTAGTCCCGCAGCGGGTCGGGACGCCCCAACGCCGCCTCGCCCATTTGGTAGGGGTGCAGGCGGATACACAGGGCGTCGATCTCCAGATGCGCCTCGCCGTCACTCCAGAGCCGCTCACGCAGGCGGTAGAGGGCGTGGAAGAGCAGGAAATGACAGCGGTAGAGTACCAGCGGATCGGCCAGCTCGCCATCGTCGGCCTGCAACTCACCGCCCAGCAGCTTGAGCAGGGTGGACTTGCCGCAACCGTTGCGCCCCACCAGACAGACCCGCTCGCCCGCCTCCAGCTCCAGC
>JBFFSW010000459.1:0-1549 GCA_041572195.1 Thiohalomonadaceae bacterium
GACCGAGGACGGCGGAGGCTCGTGGGGCCGCGGCGTCGCCGGGCTGGTGCCCCCCTATCTGCCCGAGGAGGCACGCCAGGACACCCTGCAGCACTGCATCCACAAGATGCTGCGCTCGCCGGTCGAGCCGGCGACTCTCTACATGCAGTACCACGGCGGCGTCTACCGGTCCGACGACGCCGGCCGGAGCTGGCACGACATCGGCGTGGTCAACGGACTGCCGTCGCAGTTCGGCTTTCCGCTGACGATCCACCCGCGCGACCCCGACCGGGCCTGGGTGATTCCGCTGGTGGCCGACGTCGACCGGGTGCCGCCCGAGGGCCGGCTGCGGGTGTGGGAGACCGCCGACCGGGGAGCCAGCTGGGTCGCCCGCGGCGACGGCCTGCCGGACGAGGGCGCCTACCTGACCGTCCTGCGGCAGGCATTCTGCGACGACGGCGCCGACCCCCTGGGGCTCTGGTTCGGCACCGAGTCGGGCACCGTCTTCGGCTCGATCGACGCCGGTGCCGGCTGGTTCCTGGCCGCCGAGCACCTGCCCAAGGTCACCTCGGTGCGGGCCTCGTGATCGAGCTCCTGGCGCCGCCGCCGGTCTCACACTTAACCTCGTTGACCAGGGCGATGTAGGCCCCCTGGTTGACCATCTCTTCGGCGCGGGTCTGGTCCATCAGGCAGAGGATCATGTTGACCGTGTTGAGCGGCTCCATGGAGGGGTCGTAGACGTGGTTGTAGGCCTGTACCGCGTCGGTGTTGTAGTCGGCGTCGAGCGGGAAGGTGGTGGTGTCGATGACCTGGGCGATGCCCTGGTGGTTGAGCTTGACCCCGAGGCGCTCGGCCAGCGGCACGATGCGATCCGAGTTCAGCACCCCGGCCACCGCCGTCGTGTCGGACTGGGCGGTGACGATGCTCAGCTTGGCGGGCATGCGCAGACCGGTGACCGTGGTGTTGGCCTGGGCGGTGCCGCCGTCGCCGCCGACGGTGGTGCTGGTGTCGCCGTCGCCGCTGCCGTTACAGCCGCCGAGTAGACCGAGTGTGAGCAGGACGGGGGCGAGACGCGCCATGGGGATGCTGGGCATGGTGATTCCTCCGGAGACCGGGTTGTTCGTTAACCCAGCAATGATAGCGCCAAGAGCGGGGGATTACATTAAAGGTTCAGGCGAAGCGCATGGAGAGGTCCAGGGCCCGTAGATCCTTGGTCAGGGCGCCGACCGAGATGTAGTCCACCCCGGTCTCGGCGATGGCCCGCACGCTCTCCAGGCTCACCCCGCCGGAGGCCTCCAGTCTGGCCCGTCCGGCATTGAGCTCCACCGCGGCGCGCAGGGTGGCGTTGTCCATGTTGTCCAGCAGCAGGATGTCGGCCCCGGCCTCCAGCGCCTGGCGCGCCTCGTCCAGGTCCTCCACCTCCACCTCGACCTTGATATCGTCGGCCACGCTGGCGCGGGCGGTCTCCACCGCGGCGCCGATGGAACCGGCGGCGAGGATGTGGTTCTCCTTGATCAACACCATGTCGTAGAGGCCGATGCGGTGGTTGCGACCACCGCCCTGGGCCACC
>JBFFSW010000460.1:0-1548 GCA_041572195.1 Thiohalomonadaceae bacterium
CACGCAGCTTCCTGGAGACCGCGCGTCTGGCGCCACGCATCGACCGTTACATCCTCGGCATCATCACCATCTCCACCATCAGCCTGTTGTTCCTGCCCTTTATCCCTATCGGCATCGGTAACAATCTCGCCTACCTGTTAATCGCCCTGCCGGTGACCACCTATCCATTCATCGCCGCCTTCATCTGGTATCGCGGTTTCAAACCCGCCCGACTGTTCACCGTGGCCTGGTTCTTCTTCGGCTTCGGCACCCTGGCCTATGTACTGACGCATATGGGGGTACTGCCCAACGTCGCCCCCTACACCGTGGCCGGTCAGGTGGGCAACTGGATTGAAGCCATCCTGCTCTCCATCGCCCTGGCCGACCGCCTCAACCTGGCGCAAAGGGAGCGCAACGACGCCAAGCAGCGCTACCAGCAGATGCTGCTGCGCAGTAAGGATGAACTGGAGCGTAAGGTATCAGAGCGTACCGCGGAGCTGGCCCGCGCCAAGGAGGAGGCGGAGAAGCTGGCGCGCACCGACGCCCTCACCGGGCTGCCCAACCGACGCAGCTTCTTTGAGGACGCCGAGGCCGAGGTGCGCCGCACGCAGCGTTTTGAACACCCGCTCTCGCTCTTCATCCTCGATATCGACCACTTCAAGTCCATTAACGACCGCTTCGGTCACGCCCTCGGCGATCAGGCGCTGCGGGCAGTCTCCAACGCCATTCGCGAGTGCCTGCGCGACACCGATATCATCGGCCGCATCGGCGGCGAGGAGTTCGCCGCGGCGCTGCCGCAAAGCGGCACCGACACCGCCGTGCACATCGCCGAGCGCCTGCGTCAGAGCATTCAGGCGATCGAGTTCGTCGCCGACGGCCAACGCGTCTCCCTGAGCGCCAGTATCGGTCTGGCCACGATGCGTGAGAATGAGAGCCTGGACCAGTTGCTGGCGCGCGCCGACGAACTGCTCTATCAGGCCAAGAGCGGCGGCCGCGACCGGGTCATCGCCGCCGTCTAATCCGCATAAAAAAACGGGGCCTTCAGCCCCGTTCTTTTTTACTCCTTGTTGCGCGTCGCCTTCTTGCGCTCGTGCTCCTGCAACAGCTTCTTGCGCAGACGGATGTGGTTGGGGGTCACCTCCACCAGCTCGTCGTCGTCGATAAACTCCAGCGCCTGCTCCAGGGTGTGAGTCACCGGCGGGGTCAGCACCTGGGCCTCGTCGGTGCCGGAGGCACGCACGTTGGTCAACTGCTTGCCCTTGAGGGCGTTGACCACCAGGTCGTTGTCGCGCGAGTGCAGGCCGATGATCATTCCCTCGTACACCTCGGTGCCGTGACCGATGAACATGCGGCCGCGGTCCTGCAGGTTGTAGAGGGCGTTGGTCAGCGCCTTACCCGGGGCGTTGGCGATCATCACGCCGTTCTTGCGGCTACCGTAGTCGCCGCGCTTGAACGGGCCGTAGTGGTCGAAGACGCTGTAGATCAGGCCCGAGCCCTGGGTGGCGGTGAGGAATTCGGTACGGAAGCCGATGAGGCCGCGCGAGGGGATGATGTAGTCGAGACGCACGC
>JBFFSW010000461.1:0-1526 GCA_041572195.1 Thiohalomonadaceae bacterium
GCCAGCACCGCGGCCAATAGACCGCCCTTTTCTCTTCGCATGCTTACCTCCTTGTATTAACGCCAGGGATAGAAGAAGAAGACGCTGAACTCAGCCCCCTCATCGCCGTAGGCCCAGTCGGCGCGGTAGACGCTGCCTGAGGCGGAGACCAGGCGCGCGCCGATGCCGACGCTCTCGCGGTGCTCATCCCAGAGGGCGTCGGTGGTCTCAGCCACGGTGCCCGACTCGGCGAACAGCGCCAGCTGGATGCTGGTGCTGATGTCCTTCCAGATGAAGAAGTCGAAGGGGGTGGCCCCCTGCACGAAGTTGGAGCGGAACTCCACGCCGACGAACTCCATGTGCGCCCCGGTGAAACGGCCATCGCCGTAGCTGCGCAGGCGATCGGTGCCGCCCAGGGCGGTGGCGGTGCCGTAGCGGTTGGCGGCGATGATGTTGGCCACCCGCTGCGCGGCGGCATCGATGCAGACGGTATCCAGCGGGGCGCAGCTGCCACCGAGCGAGGCGGCCACCACCGCCGGGTCGAGCTCGCCCTGACTGCGCAGGTGGGCATCGGAGCGGTAGTAGTTGAAGGCGATGGTATCGACGTCGTTCACCGGCAGGAAGTAGAGCAGGTTCCAGTCCAGGGTGTAGAAGTCGGGGTTGTCCGCCGCCTCGGCCGGGTGGTCGGCGAAGTCCAGGTGCAGGCGCCAGCCCTGACGCGGGTCCTGATAGTCGTCGGTCAGGTCCAGCATGGCGCGCAGGCTGCGCTGCACGCCCCTGGTCTCGCTGGGGGGCTGGTAGCGGGTGAGGATATCGCCGTTGGCGTCGCGAATGGCGCTCACCTCGTTACTGCTGCGAGCGTAGCGGGCGGTCAGCGCCAGGCGCCGCTGCCAGCCGCTCAAGGTCAGCTCGGCGCTCTGCTGGCTGACCGCGTCCAGCTCCAGCACGTTGAAATCGGCGCCCGCGCCCATGCCGCGCTCGGCGTAATCGCTGATGGAGGCCTTGCTGATGCGCATGTCGAACAGCTGCAGGTGCAGGCGGTCCTCGATCAGCGGCAGCTCGTCCAGCTGACCGATCACCCCCTCGGCATCCCCCTTGGCCAGCACCACCGCCACGTCACCGGTAGTCTCGTAAAGATTGGAGAGGTAGCCCATGAGGAAGTAACCCTCGCCGATACCGGGCATGCGGTAGGGCAGCGGCAGCAGCATGTGCGCGTACTCGGTGGGGAAGGGGTCGTTGCGCCGCGGCGGCGGTTCGTCCCAGGGCATGGCGGTAGCGGCCGTGGACATAAGCAGCAGCAGGACCATCATCAAACGTTTCATTCCGTCACCCTTCCTCGCAGCGCCTTCACCTTGCCGCGGCGGCTCTTCTCATCCATGCGTCGACGCTGGGAGTTGCGCGTCGGTTGGGTCGGCCGCCTCGCCTTGCGCTCCACGGCGACGCTCTTGATCAGCTCGCGCAGCCGCTCCAGCGCCGCCTCGCGGTTCTGCTCCTGGCTGCGGTGCTCCTGCGACTTGATGACGATCACCCCATCGCGGCTGATGCGC
>JBFFSW010000462.1:0-1523 GCA_041572195.1 Thiohalomonadaceae bacterium
AGCTTGTCGCCCACCAGGTGGGGTGCCTTACCAAGGGCGCTGTTCAGACCGAGGTTGACGTTCGGCTCGCGAAAATAGATCGGGTTGAGCTGGGCGTGGCTGTCGGTGATGTGCATCAGGCTCACGTTGCCGAACTTGGGCACCTCGTAGAGGTCGGACGGCCCCTTGGAACGGAACACGCTACAGCCGGGCAGCATTCCGGCGGCTCCGGCGATGCCCATCAACTGGATGAACTGGCGGCGACTAATAGACATATGAACTCCTCTCGAACTCTTGGGGGATTGTTGTTATAGCCGTCGCGGTACCGGGTCGGCCCCATCGGGGACGCTCGACCCATTTCCGATTGAGATGGCACCACGGACGAACACCATGACCATCCCTGGGCAAACGTCCACCGATTGTATGCCATGTGTTAGCCATCATCCAGCACCACAACCCAGCGCTTTTGTCGGCTAATTCACACAAAATAAACCGGGAAATTATCCGCCGAAACGGCTATCATTAGTCCCGGTAAAGAGAAACCGACGGACACCGGTAATGGACGGAATAGACAACGCCCGCCACGACCTCGACGATGCCCAGGGTTGCCTGGAGACCGCCATCGAACTGCTCAGCAGCATCGACAACGACCAGCCCAGCGAGGGCCTGGAGGGAGTGATCGGCGAGCTGCGCGGCCTCTACCAGAGCCTTGAGCGCACCGCCTCGCGTCTGGAACAGGTCGCACGCAAGACCCAAGCCTGAAACCCCACTTATGCCTGATTCACGCCGCCTGCTGCTGCGCGTAGCGGTCAAGCTGATGCTCGGCCTCAGCCTGCTCGCCCTACTCTGGCTCTTCCTCAACGCCCGCGAACGCCCCCAGCCCGAACCCGCCGAAGCCTTCACCCTGCCCGAGCTGGCGCCGGGCGAGCTGCACAAGCTGGTGTGGCGCGGGCGGCGCATCCTGGTGCTGGCCTACGACCCGGCACTGCTGACACGACTGAACGCCACAGATGAACACCCCGCCCACCCCGGCCTGCTGGTGGCCCTGGATTACGGCGGCGAGCTGGGCTGTCCACTGGAGTGGCGTGGCGAGGGGGCGGCGGGGGCACCGAAGCCATGGTACGGCGGCCTGGTGGATAGCTGCCGCGGCAGCTGGTACGACCCGATGGGGCGTATCTATGAAGGGTCCAACTGGGGGATGGACCTAAGGCAGCCGCGGCACCGCATCGAAGGCAACACCCTGCTCCTCGGCGGCGAATAGCGTAAAATAGGCCCCATCCCTCCCCTGAATATATCCGGAAAGAGACATGAGCGAGAACGACAGCTGCGCCGTCTACCGCAGCAAGAAGAAGGACGAACACTACCTGTTCGTGAAAAATAAGGATGATTTTTCAGAGGTTCCCGAGGCGGTGCTCAAGGTCCTCGGCGGCCTGGAGTTCGCCATGGAGCTGGAGCTGGTACCCGGCAAGCAGCTGGCCCGCGTCAACAGCGACGATGTGATCGCCAACCTCGCCAAGCAGGGCTTCCACCTGCAAACCCCGCCC
>JBFFSW010000463.1:0-1519 GCA_041572195.1 Thiohalomonadaceae bacterium
GCAAGATGCCCGTCTCCCCGGCCCTGCCCAACGAGTGGTACAACACCCCCAACATCCACCTCTGCACCCTCAAGGACTTCGAGATCCTCTGCGCCCGCCTCGGCATCCACGTGCTCCAGCGCACCGTTGTTGATCATGCGCATCGTAAGGAGATCACTACCCTGCCTAATTTGTTTGGGGAGATTGCGTTGTATCGGTTTCATAAGGGCTAAAGCGCCCGGAAGATCGATACCAGGCCAAAGGCGAAAACCAATCCCCCGGCCAGCCGCCTCACCCACACCCTCTGCAAAAACGGCCTAAGCTTGTCGGCCACCAACCCCATGGCAAAGAGATTGGGCAAAGTACCCAGCCCAAAGGCGAGCATCAGCAGCCCACCCTCAAGCGCACCGCCGGAGCTGATGGACCAGATCAACACGCTGTAGACCAGTCCACAGGGCAACCAGCCCCACACCGCGCCGAGCAGCAGCGCCTGGCCCGCTCCGCGCACCGGCAGCAGGCGTTGGGCGGTGGGTTGGATGTGGCGCCAGATGAGCCCACCGGCGCGCTCCAGCTTCAATAGACCGAACCACCAGCCGCCGAGGTAGAGCCCCATCGCCAGCATGAAGAGCCCGGCGATGATCTGCAGCACCTGCTGCGCCTGGCGGATGTCGGCCAGCGATGCGGCCAGCGCAGCGATGCCGCCGAGCAGCGCACCGGCCAGGGTGTAGCTGGCGATGCGCCCGAGGTTGTAGCCCAGCAACACGCCGATGCCGGGACGCGCGCCCATCCCCAGCACGCCGACGATGCCGCCGCACATGCCCACGCAGTGCACCCCGCCGAGCAGGCCGACCAGGAAGGCGGCCAGGTATCCAGTCTCCAGCATCAGTCGCTCTCCTGTTGTCGCAACAGCCTGCCCGCGTACCAGACCAACAACAGCACCGGGAGCCCCATCAGGGTGGTGAGGATGAAGAAGCCCTCGTAGCCCAGGCCGTCGACCATGCCGCCGGAGTAGCCCCCCAGCAGCTTGGGGAAGAGGGTCATCATGGAGCTAAAGAGCGCGTACTGCATGGCGGTGAAGCTAATGTTGGTGAGGCTGGAGAGGAAGGCGACGAAGGCGGCGCTGGCCAGCCCGGCGCTGATGTTGTCGGCGGCGATCACCAGGGTCAGCAGCATCAGGTCGTGGCCGCTGCCTGCCAGCATCAGGAACAGCAGGTTGGTGCCCGCCGAGAGCAGGGCGCCGATGAAGAGCATGCGCACCACCCCCAGGCGCAGGGTCAGCATGCCGCCGAGGAAGCTGCCGAGGATGCTCATCAGCAGGCCGAAGGTCTTGGTGATCCCGGCGATCTCGTTCTTGTCGTAGCCCATGTCCTGGTAGAAGACGTTGGAGATCACCCCGAGGACGATGTCCGAGACCCGGTAGAAGCCGATCAGCAGCAACAGAAAGAGGGCGACGCGCAGGCCGTAGCGACTGAAGAAATCGAGCACCGGTTCCACGTAGGTCTCGCGCAGCACCTCGCTCCGTGCCACTCCCAGCCTCGCC
>JBFFSW010000464.1:0-1518 GCA_041572195.1 Thiohalomonadaceae bacterium
GCTGGCGCATGATCTGTTCGGCCATGGCCCGCGGCATGGCGATATCGAGCTCGGCGCGCAGGTGCGGGATCATCTGTTTGGGGTCGTTGGGGGTGAAGGGGCCGCCCTCGGCGTAGGCGAGGTCCAGGCGCAGGTCCACGTCACCCATGGGGGTGGAGCTGTGGACGTTCTCCAGGGCGAAGCGCGGGCCGCGCTCCAGCAGCTTGGGCAGGGCGAACATGAGCATGCCGGTCATCTGCATCTGCACCTGCTCGGGGGCCTGCCCCTTGAGTTTGGCGGTGGACTCCTGGATGCGGTTGGCGGTCTCGGCGTCGATGCGATCCATGATCAGGTCGAGACGGCTGTCGCGCAGCTGCTGGCCGTTGCCACGCAGCTCGGCCATCTCGATGCCGGTCCGCATGGCATAGAGGCCATCGGCCTCGTCGGTCTTGATGCTGATGGCGAGGCCGTTGGCCTGGGCGGTCACCTCGCCCCCCTTGGTGACGCTGACCTCGCGGGCGGCGAGCTTCTCATCCACCAGCCAGCCGCCGCTGGGACCGCGGCGCATGCCGCCCGCCAGGCTGAGGTTGCTAGCCTCGATGACGGTGCTGTTCTCGTGCACGCTGAGCGAGGGCATCACGGCGTCGAAATCGCCCGAGAGCAGGTCGGCGGCCATGGTGCTGCTGCCGCTCAGGCCGCCCCACTCGATGGTGACGCTGTCGTCTTCCCAGGTGAAGGCCGGTGAGGTGAACTGGGAGCGCTGTACCCCCTCGATGTCGATATCGGTCACGCCGCTCATCAACGGCTCATCGCCGAGCAGCTCGCGCTGCTTCTCGCCCAGCTCCCCCTCGATGTTGACCCGGGCATGGACGCGGGCGATGTTGCCGCCGAGCTCCCAGAGGGCATGGTTGATGTCGTTCTCCATTACCACCGCGAAGCTCTTCCCCTCGACCAGGCTCTCGCCGCGGACCACGGCGTGGGAGCGCAACCAGCCACGCTCGTAGGAGACCAGCTCCATCTCGACATTGGGGTCGCTGAAGGCCTCGAGATATTTGGGGTACTCCTGCTCCATGCGCAGGCCGACATAGTAGGGAGCCCCGGCGGCGGCGGCGCCAATCACCACGGGCAGAATAAGCAGCTTCTTCATCGACAATCCCTTTCGTAATTATTGTTGTCGCCAGTCTACCACGCACAAAAAAGCCCGGCACAGGGCCGGGCTTGTTCACGGAGCCGTGGCGCCTTACTGGTGGTACTTGGCGCTCAGCTCGTGCACCGCCTCGACGAAGGCCCCGGCGTGCTCAGGGTCGACGTGCTGGTGGATGCCGTGGCCGAGGTTGAAGACGTGGCCGGAACCGTTGCCGTAGCTCTCCAGGATGCTGCCCACCTCGGCGCGGATGCGATCGGGAGAGGCGTAGAGGATGCTGGGATCCATGTTGCCCTGCAGCGCCACCTTGTCGCCGACGCGGCGACGGGCGTTTCCAAGGTCGGTGGTCCAGTCCAGACCGAGGGCGTCGGCGCCGGTCTCGGCCATCGCCTCCA
>JBFFSW010000465.1:0-1516 GCA_041572195.1 Thiohalomonadaceae bacterium
GTGATCGAGGCGAACTCCGCCTGGTTACGCTCGTGCTGCTGCCAGCTCTTCCAGCCGAAGACCGCGGCCAGCAGTACGACCACACCGATAATGGCGGTGCGACCATTCTGCTCCCACCAACGCTTGAGCGCTTCGACCTGCTCTTCATCTGTACGATAGACTTCCACCGTCCTACTCCTTCACTCGATATCTATTATTTATTCGCAATTCAATCAGGGCGCATCGCCCAACTCTTCGGCCAGCAGCGCCGCCAGTTCCGCCTGGGCGATGTTGCGCTGCTCGCCGCCCTCGCGCAACGGCTTGAGCGCCACCACCCCGTCGGCGACCTCCTGCTCGCCGATGATCAACGCCAGCGCGGCGCCGCTCTTGTCGGCCTTCTTCATCTGGCTCTTGAAGCTGCCACCGCCGTGGTGCAGCGACAGGCGCAGCCACGGCAGTGCCTCACGCAGCGACTCGGCCAGCAGCAGCCCGGTGTGCTCGGCTGCATCACCCACCCGCAACAGATAGGCGTGGGGAAGGTAACGTTCCAGCGGCAGCTCCACCTCCTCCAGCAGGGCGCCGAGGCGCTCCAGGCCCATGGCGAAGCCAATGGCCGGGGTGGGCTTGCCTCCCAGCTGCTCGACCAGACCGTCGAAGCGACCACCGGCGCACACCGTGCCCTGGGCGCCGAGGCGCTCGGTGACCCACTCGAACACCGTCTTGCTGTAGTAGTCCAGACCGCGCACCAGACGCGGGTTCACCTCGTAGGCGATGCCGAGGGCGTCCAGTTGGGCCAGCAGGGCGTCGAAATGTTCCCGCGACTCATCATCCAGGTGGTCGATGAGCAACGGCGCGTTTTCGTTGAGCGCCTGCATCGCCGGGTTCTTGGAGTCGAGGATGCGCAGCGGGTTGGAGCCGAGGCGGCGCTGGCTGTCCTCATCCAGTTGATCGGCGTGGGCCTCGTAGTAGGCCACCAGCTTGTCACGGTAGGCGCGGCGCGCCTCGCTGGAGCCCAGCGAGTTGATCTGCAGGGTGACCGCGTCGCTCAGGCCGATCATGCGCCAGAAGCGGGCGCTCATCATGATCAGCTCGGCGTCGATGTCCGGACCGTCGAGGCCGAACACCTCCACCCCCACCTGGTGGAACTGGCGATAACGCCCCTTCTGCGGGCGCTCGTGGCGAAACATCGGCCCGGTATACCAGAGCTTCTGCACCTGGTTGTGGGTGAGGCCGTTCTCGATGGCGGCACGCACGCAGCCGGCGGTGCCCTCGGGGCGCAGGGTGAGGCTGTCGCCGTTGCGGTCCTCGAAGGTGTACATCTCCTTCTCGACGATGTCGGTCACCTCGCCGATGGAGCGCTTGAACAGCTCGGTCTTCTCCACCACCGGCATGCGGATCTCGCTGTAGCCGTAGGCCCCCATCAGGGTGCGCAGCTGCTCCTCGAGGTACTGCCAGCGGGGGGTATCCTGCGGCAGGATGTCGTTCATGCCGCGGATCGCCTGGATGTGCTTTGCCAAGGTCTTCAGTCCTTCACTTA
>JBFFSW010000466.1:0-1514 GCA_041572195.1 Thiohalomonadaceae bacterium
ATCATGGGTTCCACCTCCGACTGGGAGACGATGCAGCACGCAGCCGAGACGCTGGAGAAGCTCGGCGTGGCCCACGAGGTGGAGGTGGTCTCCGCCCACCGCACCCCCGACAAGCTCTTCAGCTACGCCGAGAGCGCCGCCGAGCGCGGTCTGCAGGTGATCATCGCCGGTGCCGGCGGCGCCGCCCACCTGCCGGGCATGGTGGCCGCCAAGACCGCGGTACCGGTGCTTGGCGTGCCGGTACAGTCCAAGGCCCTCAACGGCATGGACTCGCTGCTCTCCATCGTGCAGATGCCCGCCGGTATCCCGGTCGGCACCCTGGCCATCGGCAAGGCCGGTGCCACCAACGCCGCGCTGCTGGCCGCCGCCATTGTCGGCAACCACGACGACAAGGTGCGCGCCGCCCTGGACGAGTTCCGCGCCCAGCAGACCGAGACGGTACTGGCCAATCCCGACCCCCGGAGCGTGGCATGATCGTTGGCGTTATCGGCGGCGGCCAGCTGGCCCGCATGATGGCGCTGGCGGGCATCCCCCTGGGGATGCGCTTCGTCTTCCTCGACCCGGCCGAGGATGCCTGCGCCGCGGTGCTCGGCGAGCACCTGCTCGGTGACTACGACGATGAGGCGCTGCTGAGCGTGATGGCCGATATGTGCGATGTCATCACCTACGAGTTCGAGAACGTCCCCGCCTCGGCCATCGCCTTTCTGGATGGCAAGATCGAGGTGCACCCCTCGGAGAAGGCGCTGGCCACCGCCCGCGACCGCCTCAACGAAAAGAGTCTGTTCAAGAACCTCGGCATCGACACCGTGCCCTTCGCCACCGTCGACTCCCTGGAGGAGCTGCGGGCGGCGGTGGCCGATATCGGCCTGCCCGCCATCCTCAAGACCCGCACCCTGGGTTACGACGGCAAGGGTCAGGCGCTGATGCGCAGCGACGAGGATGTGACTAAAGCCTGGGAGGAACTGGGCGGCGTGCCGCTGATCCTCGAGGGCTTCGCCCGCTTCCAGCGCGAGATCTCCATCATCAGCGTGCGCGGTCGCGATGGCGAGGTGCGCTTCTACCCGCTCTCCGAGAACCACCACCGCGACGGCATCCTCGACACCGCCACCAGCCTGCCCAAGGACCCCAAGCAGGCCCAGGCCGAGGGCTACGCCCAGCGTATCCTCGAGGAGCTGGGCTACGTCGGGGTGATGGCCCTGGAGCTGTTCGATACCGGCGAGGCGCTGCTGGCCAACGAGATGGCCCCGCGGGTGCACAACTCCGGCCACTGGAGCATCGAGGGGGCCGAGACCAGCCAGTTCGAGAACCACATCCGCGCCGTGGCCGGGCTGCCGCTGGGCAGCACCGCCGCCAAGGGCTACGCGAAAATGGTCAACTTTATCGGCGAGGTGCCCCCCGCCGCCGAGGTGCTCGCCGTAGCCAACGCCCACCTGCACGACTACGACAAAGAGCCCAAGCCCGGGCGCAAGGTCGGTCACGTCACCTACTGGTCCGAGGTCCAGGAGTAAGTCCCA
>JBFFSW010000467.1:0-1509 GCA_041572195.1 Thiohalomonadaceae bacterium
CGGCGTATTCACCGAACTGTTGGGGGCGGGCGACGGCCTGCTCACCGCCCACCACCGTGAGGACCAGGCCGAGACTCTGCTGCTGCAGCTGTTGCGTGGCGGCGGTGCCCATGGCCTGGCGGCGATGCCCGAGTCGCGGCCACTGGGGCGTGGCATGCTGCACCGCCCGCTGCTGGGGCTGGGGCGTGACCAGCTGGCCGCCTACGCCGAGCATCACAGCCTTGAGTGGCTCGACGACCCCAGCAACTTCGACACCGGCCTGGAGCGCAACTGGCTGCGCCATGAGCTGCTGCCACGGCTGCGTGAGCGCCGCGCCGGGATCGACACGGTGCTGGCCCGCTCCGCCGAACACTTCGCCGAGGCGGCGGGGCTGTTGGATGAGCTGGCCGAGCAGGACCTTGAGCGCTGCGTAGTTGACGATGCGCTGCTGATCGACTCGCTGCGTGCCCTCTCCGGTGCGCGCCAGCGCAATCTGTTGCGACTGTGGCTGCGCCGCTTAGGCCTGCCACTGCCGGACCACCGTCGCCTCCACCAGGTGCTGGACGAGCTCTGTACCGCTGGTGAGGACGCCGAGCCGCGGGTGGCCTGGTCGGGGGCCGAGCTGCGCCGCTACCGGGGGCGGTTGTATGCCATGGCGCCGCTGCCGGAGCCGTTGGCCGCACCCATCGCCTGGGACGGCGGCGAGCTGGAGCTGCCCGGTGGACTGGGCGTGCTCAGTCTGGAGGGGGAGGTGAGCGGTCTGGAGGTGCGCCCGCGTGTCGGTGGCGAGCGGCTACACCCGGTGGGCCGCGACCGCTCCCGTGACCTCAAGCGGCTGATGCAGGAGGCGGGGGTGCCGCCCTGGCTGCGCGAGCGCTGGCCGCTCATTTACCTCGACGGTGGGCTGGCGGCGCTGCCGGGGCTCTGGATCGACCGGCGTTATGCCGATTCCGGCTGGATTCCCCGCTGGCGGGCCGAGTTTCACCAATTCGCCATTGAAAAAGATGGCGAAA
This sequence comes from Thiohalomonadaceae bacterium, assembly GCA_041572195.1. GTDB lineage: Bacteria > Pseudomonadota > Gammaproteobacteria > Thiohalomonadales > Thiohalomonadaceae > JBFFSW01. The sequence goes on from JBFFSW010000467.1 coordinate 993, forward strand.
ACAACGACAATTAGCCGGGCTTAACGGCCCTTGTGTCCCTTCCATTTCCACAAGCGCTGATACTTGATGACAAAGTACGTTTTCATCACCGGTGGTGTTGTTTCTTCCCTTGGAAAAGGCATCGCCTCCGCATCCCTCGCGGCCATCCTTGAGGCCCGCGGCCTGAAGGTCACCCTGCTCAAGCTCGATCCCTACATCAACGTGGATCCCGGCACCATGAGCCCGTTCCAGCACGGTGAGGTGTTCGTTACCGACGACGGCGCGGAGACCGACCTGGACCTGGGGCACTACGAGCGCTTCGTGCGCACCACCATGACCCAGCGCAACAACTTCACCACCGGGCGCATCTACGACCGGGTGATCCGCAAGGAGCGCCGCGGCGACTACCTGGGCGGCACCGTGCAGGTGATCCCGCACATCACCGACGAGATCAAGAACTCGGTGATCGCCGGCGCCGAGGGCTACGACGTGGCGATGGTGGAGATCGGCGGCACCGTCGGCGACATCGAGTCGCTGC
>JBFFSW010000468.1:0-1508 GCA_041572195.1 Thiohalomonadaceae bacterium
CGTCACCCGCATGTTCTTCATCTTCTTCTGCACCAGGCACTGGGTGGCGAGCACATGCTCCACCTCGGAGGTGCCGATGCCGTGGGCCAGGGCACCGAAGGCGCCGTGGGTGGAGGTGTGGGAGTCGCCGCAAACCACGGTCATGCCGGGCAGGGTCGCCCCCTCCTCCGGCCCCACCACGTGGACGATGCCCTGACGCGGGTCGTTCATCGGGAAGTAGGTCATGCCCAGCTCGCGCACGTTGGCGTCCAGGGTCGCCACCTGGGTACGGGCGATGGGGTCTTCGATGCCGTCGATGCCGCCACTCTGGCCGGTGGTGGGCACGTTGTGGTCAGGGGTGGCGACCACCGTCTCGGCGCGCCACGGCTTGCGCCCGGCGATACGCAGCCCCTCGAAGGCCTGCGGCGAGGTCACCTCGTGCACCAGGTGGCGATCAATATAAAGAAGGGCGGTGCCGTCCTCCTCGGTGCGCACCACGTGGGCGTCCCACAACTTGTCGTATAAGGTCTTGCCAGCCATCGAACCGCTCCAAACTTGGCTATTTCGAGGCTTTGAAGTGTAGTCTCAACAATCAATTACCACAATTCATCTTTTTCATCTATTCTATTCCTATATGGAATTCTACGCACTCAAGGCCTTCCTCGCCGTCGCCGACACCGCCTCCTTCACCGAGGCCTCCGAACGGCTGTTTCTCACCCAACCGGCGGTGAGCAAACGCATCGCCGCCCTGGAGGCGGAGCTGGGCGCGCCGCTGTTCGACCGCATCCAGCGCCGGGTGGAGCTGACCGAGGCGGGCCGCGCCCTGCTGCCCCACGCCCGCGCCATCCTCCGCCAGCTGGAGGAGAGCCGCCGCGCCGTCGCCGACCTCTCCGGCGAGGTCAGCGGCGAGCTGCGCATCGGCACCTCTCACCACATCGGCCTGCACCGCCTGCCCGGCCCGTTGCGCGACTACAGCCGCCGCTACCCTGAGGTACAGCTGGACATCCGCTTCCTCGACTCCGAAGAGGCATGCCGCGCGGTGGAACAGGGGGATCTGGAGCTGGCCGTGGTCACCCTGCCGCTGGAGCCCCCCGAGCGCCTGCGCTGCCAACGGCTGTGGCTGGACGAGCTGGACATCTGCTGCGCCGGGGAACACCCCCTGGCTGGGAACGGCCCGGTGCAACTGGCCGAACTAGCCGAGCATCCAGCCATCCTCCCCGGCCGCGGCACCTTCACCCGCGAGGTGATCGAGGCCGCCTTCGCCGGACTCGCCCTCAACGTCGGCCTCTCCACCAACTACCTGGAGACCAACAAAATGCTCATCGGCGCCGGGCTGGGTTGGGGGGTGTTACCCCGCTGCATGGTTGAAGGGCTACATACACTGGACACCCCGCTGCAACTCAGCCGTGAGCTGGGGCTGGTGCTGCATCGGGATAGGCATCCGTCGAATGCGGCCAGGGCGATGGTGGGGTTGTTGGGAGCGTCCGAATAAGTCTCAGGTTATTCAGACAGGACCGCCGCCTGGTAGC
>JBFFSW010000469.1:0-1507 GCA_041572195.1 Thiohalomonadaceae bacterium
AGCTGGATGATCGCCGCGCCACGGTGCTGGCCTCCATCGACGAGCAGGGCAAGCTCACCCCCGAGCTGAAGGGGGCGATCCTCGCCGCCGACACCAAGACCCGCCTGGAGGACCTCTACCTCCCCTATAAGCAGAAGCGCCGCACCAAGGCGCAGATCGCCCGCGAGGCGGGGCTGGAGCCGCTGGCCCTGGCGCTGCTGGAGAATCCGGCCCTGGAGCCGGAGGCGACCGCCGCCGATTACCTCAATCCCGATCAGGGCGTGGCCGATGCCGCCGCCGCCCTGGAGGGGGCCAAGCAGATCCTGATGGAGCGCTTCGCCGAGGACGCCGAGCTGGTGGGCGCCCTGCGCGACAAGCTGTGGGCCGACGCCAAGCTGGTCTCCAGGGTGATCGAGGGCAAGCAGCAGGAGGGGGCCAAGTTCTCCGACTACTTCGAGTTCGACGAGGCGCTGAACAAGGTCCCCTCGCATCGTGCCCTGGCGCTGTTCCGCGGGCGCAAGGAGGGGGTGCTCTCGCTGGACCTGCTGCTGCCCGAGGACGCTGAGCTGAAGGTGGGCGAGCCCGGCGCCGCCGAGCGCATCATCGCCGCCCATGTCGGCGTGCGCGACGAGGGCCGCCCGGCGGATCGCTGGCTGCGCGAGGTGGTGCGCTGGGCCTGGCGGGTGAAGATCCTCACCCACCTGGACACCGATCTGAAGGGGCGCCTGCGCGAGGCGGCCGAGGAGGAGGCGATCAAGGTGTTCGCCCAGAACCTCCACGACCTGCTGCTGGCCGCCCCCGCCGGTCCGCGCGCCACCCTCGGCCTCGACCCCGGGCTGCGCACCGGGGTGAAGGTGGCGGTGGTCGATGCCACCGGCAAGCTGCTCGATACCGCCACCATCTACCCGCACGTACCGAAGAACCAGTGGGATGCGTCGCTGCACGTGCTGGCCGAGCTTTGCAAGCGTCACGGCGTGGAACTGCTTAGCATCGGTAACGGTACCGCCTCGCGCGAGACCGATAAGCTGGCGGCGGACCTGATCAAGCTGCACCCGGAGCTGCGCCTGACCAAGATCATGGTCAGCGAGGCGGGGGCCTCGGTCTACTCCGCCTCCGAGTACGCGGCGCGCGAGTTCCCCGAACTGGATGTCTCCCTGCGCGGCGCGGTCTCCATCGCCCGCCGCCTGCAGGACCCGCTGGCCGAGCTGGTGAAGATCGAGCCCAAGTCCATCGGCGTCGGCCAGTACCAGCATGATGTCTCCCAGACCCGCCTGGCGCGCCAGCTCGACGCGGTGGTGGAGGATTGCGTGAACGCCGTCGGCGTTGACGTCAACACCGCCTCCAGCGCCCTGCTGGCGCAGGTGGCCGGGCTCAGCGCCACCCTGGCGGCCAACCTGGTGGCCTACCGTGATGAGCACGGCGCCTTCGGCAACCGCCGCGAACTGCTCAAGGTGCCGCGCCTGGGCGATAAGGCCTTCGAGCAGTGCGCTGGCTTCCTGCGCATCATGAACGGCGACAATCCGCTGGA